>NZ_JBHWZY010000419.1:0-5923 GCF_042727815.1 Nocardia sp. NPDC060220 | reverse complement strand
CGGCTGATCGCCTCGATGTAGGCGAACCCCTCAGACGGGGGGACCGACAACAGAACCGGTGGCGCATGGGAGCGATCGCGTAGGCGCCACCGGTTTTGTTGTGTGTGGGCAGGCTCAGTCCGCGGTGACGACGGTCGCGTAGGTGGCGGTGAGGCCGGCGATGAACGCGGTGAGCGCCAATTCGAAGCTGTCGTCATCGATTTCGTCGGCGATCGCCCGCAGCAGGTGTGCCTGATTCAGGTGCGGGTAGCGGTCGCGGTAGACCTGCACGTCGTCGGCGAAGCCGCCGGCGAACGAGCCCACCGTCGAACCCATGACCAGGTAGCGGGTGGCCGCGCCGATCATGGTGGCGTAGCGCGGTGGCCAGCCCGCACCGACCAGACCGCCGTGTACGGCGTCGGCGGCGCGCAGGTTCTCGGCTCGGCGGCCCGGGCCGGTGGCCAGGTACGGCACGAAGTTCGGGTGGGTGGCCAGCGCGCCGCGGTAGCTGCGCGCCCAGTCCGCGAGTGCGCGATCCCAGCTCATGGAGTCGAAGGCCGAGGTGTCGACGTGGCTCATGATGCCGGTGGCGATGTCGTCGAACAGGTCGTCCTTGTTCGGGTAGTGGCCGTAGAGCGAGGCGGCCTGCACGCCGAGTTCGGCGCCCAATTTGCGCATGGAGACTTCGGCGAGCCCGTCGCGGTCGATCAGGACCAGCGCGGCGTCGCGAATGCGCTCGCGGCTCAACAGCGGAACGCGCGGCCTCGCCATGCGGTACTTCCTCTCTCGTCGGGAATCGAACGGTATCACCGATGCCGAAAATGACTCTTGATTAACCGAACAGCGTTAGGATACGGTGCCCGAGTAAACCTAACGCCGTTTGGTTCAGGAGTGGTTCCGTGGATTTCCAGCTCACCCCAGCGCAGTCCGACCTGCGTGAACTCGCCCGAACGTGGGTGGACAAGGAAGTCGTGCCGTATGCCGCGCAGTGGGATCGCGACGAATCGGTGGACCCGGCGATCGTCGGCAAACTCGGCGCTCTCGGTTTCCTGGGCATCGGGATCGCCGAGCACTACGGTGGCTCCGGCGGCGACACCTTCGACTACTGCCTGCTGCTCGAGGAGCTCGGCCGCGGTGACAGCGCGGTGCGCGGCATCGTGTCGGTCTCGCTCGGGCTGTTCGGCAAGTCGATCGCCGCCTACGGCACCGAGGAGCAGAAGCAGCGATTCCTGCCCGGGATCTGCGCGGGTGAACAACTCGGCTGCTTCGCGCTGACCGAACCCGGCACCGGCTCCGACGCGGCGAATCTGGACGCCCGCGCCGTCCGCGACGGGTCGGACTGGGTTCTGTCCGGCACCAAGATCTTCATCACCAACGGGACCTGGGCCGATCACGCGCTGGTGTTCGCGCGGACCGGCGGGCCCGGCCCCAAGGGGGTCACCGCGTTCGTGGTGCCGACGGACGCGGCGGGCTTCGGCCGGACCGAGATCAAGGGCAAGCTCGGGCTGCGTGGCCAGGCCACCGCCGAATTCGTCCTCGATCGCGTCCGGGTGCCCGACGCGCTGCGCCTCGGCGAGGAGGGGCAGGGCTTCCGGATCGCGATGTCCGCGCTCGACAAGGGCCGCATCGGGGTCGCGTCCGGGTGCGTCGGCGTGGCCCGGGCCTGCCTCGAAGCCGCGGTGCGCTATGCCGGTGAGCGCGAACAGTTCGGCAAGCCGATCGCCGGTTACCAGCTGGTCCAGGAGCTGCTGTCCGATATCGCCGTCGCGACCGACGCCGCCCGGCTGCTCGCCTGGCGCGCGGCCGATCTCGCCGACCGCGGGCAAGCCTTCGGCACCGCCGCGTCGATGGCGAAGCTGTTCGCCTCCGAAGCCGCGGTCTCGGCCGCCAACAACGCGATCCAGGTGTTCGGCGGCTACGGCTACATCGACGAATACCCCGTCGCCAAGTATCTGCGTGACGCGCGCGTACTGACTCTCTACGAGGGCACCACCCAGATCCAGAAACTGCTCATCGGGCGCGCCCTCACCGGCGTGAACGCCATTGTCTGACACAGGAGTACGACCCATGACCCACAGAACAGCCTTCGTCACCGGGGCGGCTCGCGGCATCGGCGCGGCCACCGCCGCCCGCCTGGCCGACGACGGATTCGCCGTGGCCGTCGTCGATCTCGACACCGACGCCGCGGTGCTGGCCGCCGGGAAGATCAACGCGGCAGGCGGCACCGCGATCGGCCTCGGCTGCGACGTCGCCGACGAGGCGCAGGTGGCCGACGCCGTCGCGCGCACCGTGGCCGATCTCGGCTCGCTCGACGTGCTGGTGAACAACGCGGGCGTGCTGCGCGACAACCTGCTGTTCAAGATGTCGGTCGAGGACTGGGACACCGTCATGGCGGTGCACCTGCGCGGCGCGTTCCTGTGCAGCAAGGCCGCGCAGAAGCACATGGTGGACAACGGTGGCGGCGCCATCGTCAACACCTCGAGCGTCTCGGCGCTCGGCAATCGCGGCCAGGCCAACTACGCGGCGGCCAAAGCGGGCATCCAGGGCCTGACCCGCACCCTCGCCATGGAACTCGGCCCGTTCGGGATTCGCGTCAACGCGGTCGCCCCCGGCTTCATCGCCACCGAGATGACCGCGGCCACCGCGGCGCGGATGGGCGTGAGTGCCGAGGATTTGCAGGCGAAGACCGCCGAGATCACCCCGCTGCGACGGGTCGGCGTGCCCGCCGACATCGCGAACGTGGTGGCGTTCCTCGCCTCCGACGACGCCGGCTTCGTCACCGGGCAGACCGTGTACGTCGACGGCGGACGCCGTCTCTAGATTGCGGAGAAACCCCATGCAGAGAACAGTTTTCACCGACGAGCACGCAGCATTCCGCAAGACCGTGCGGGCGTTCATCGAATCGAAGGTCTCGCCGGTCTACGACCAGTGGTACGAGGCGGGCATCGTGCCGCGCGAGTTCTACGCCGAGCTGGCCGGCCTCGGGGTGTTCGGGATCGAGGTGCCCGAGCAGTACGGAGGCGCCGGCATCGAATCGTTCAAGTTCCAGGCGATCCTGCTGGAGGAAACCACCCGGGCCGGTGTGTCTTTCGGCGGCTCCGGCGTGCACGTGGGCCTGTGTCTGCCGTATCTGAAGAACCTCGCGACCGATGAACAGAAGCAGCGCTGGCTGCCGGGATTCGTCTCGGGCGAGATCATGTTCGCGATCGCGATGACGGAGCCCGGCACCGGATCCGATCTCGCCGGAATGCGCACGACCGCACAGCTGTCCGAGGACGGCACGCACTATGTGCTCAACGGGTCGAAGACCTTCATCACCGGCGGTGTGCACGCCGACCGGGTGATCGTCTGCGCGCGGACCGCTCCGCCGTCGGAAACGGATCGCCGCCACGGGATCTCGCTGCTCGTGGTCGATACGAAGTCGCCGGGGTACGCGGTGGGACGCAAGCTGGACAAGCTGGGTCTGAAGGTTTCCGACACCGCCGAGCTGTCCTTCACCGACGTGCGGGTTCCGGTGTCGGACCTGCTGGGGGAGGCGAACAAGGGGTTCAGCTACCTGGGCCGGAATCTGCCGCAGGAACGGCTCTCGATCGCCCTCGGCGCCTATGCCCAGGCCAAGGCGGCGATCCGGTTCACTCTCGAGTACACCAGGGGCCGTGACGTTTTCGGCAGGCCGGTCGCGCAGTTCCAGAACACCAAGTTCGAACTGGCCGCTTGCCAGGCCGAGGTCGATGCCGCCGAGGCGGTCGTCGACCGGGCGCTGGAGGCCCTCGACCGCGAGGAACTCACCGCCGCCGACGCGGCCTCGGCCAAACTGTTCTGCTCCGAGGTGGCTTCGCGAGTGATCGACCGCTGCCTGCAACTGCACGGCGGCTACGGCTACATCAACGAGTACCCGGTGGCCCGCCTGTATGCCGACAACCGGGTCAACCGGATCTACGGCGGCACCAGCGAGGTGATGAAGATGATCATCGCCAAGGACATGGGCTTGTGACCGGCACCGCGTATCTGGCCGACGGCGTGCGGACGCCGTTCGGCCGGTACGGGGGCCCGCTGGCCGAGGTTCAACCCGATGACCTTGCCGCACAAGCGATCACGGCCCTGGTGCAGCGGCTGCCGAGCGTGGATTTCGGCGCAGTCGACGACGTGGCGCGGTTGTCGTCGATCGTGACGAGCATCCGTGACCGGTGCGGTGTTCGCCCCCGGTTGCCATCGCATCCAGCCCCGCCTTGTGCGGTGGCCACTGCTTTCCGCCAACGTTGTCGTTAGGAACCACCCGTGAACGCCACACTTTCCCTGGCGAGCATCCTCGCCGAACCCGCCCGCCGCCGCCCGCATCACCTCGCGCTGATCGAGGGTGAGCACCGCATCACCTTCGCCGATCTGTGGCGCGAAGCCCGCGAACAGGCCGGCGCCCTGATCGCGCGTGGTGTGCGACCCGGCGACCGGATAGCGCTGCTGTGTCCCAATACCGTCGATTTCCCGCGCGCCTATTTCGCCGTCCTCGCCGCGGGCGCGACGGTGGTGCCCGTCCATCTGCTGCTCACCGCGCCGGAGATGGAATACGTGCTGCGTGACAGCGGTGCCTCGCTGCTGATCTGTCATCCGATGGTCGCGGCGACCGGGAGCGAAGCGGCGAGGAACGTGGGCATCGATGTGGTGGCGCCGGAAGAGCTTGCCGGCACGGCGATCTCGAACTTCATCTCGCGTGGCCCGCTCGATACGGCGGTCGTCTTCTACACCAGTGGCACCACCGGTACACCCAAGGGCGCCGAGCTGAGCCATCTCAACATGGTGATGTGCGCGACGGTGAACACCTTCGACGCCAACGAAATCCACCGCGACGACATCGCCCTCGGCGCGCTGCCGCTGTTCCACGTGTTCGGGCAGACGGTATCGATGAATTCGCAGTGGCGGGTGGGCGGCACCCTGGTGCTGATGCCGAGATTCGACGCGGCCGCGGCGGTGTCGCTGATGGCGGCCGAGCGGGTCAACCTGTTCCACGGCGTGCCCACCATGTATCTGTCGTTGATCGAAGCGGCGGGTTCGGCGCCGGTACTGCCCGAGCTGAAACTCTGTATCAGCGGTGGCGCAGCGCTGCCCGTTGCCGTGCTCGAGGAATTCGAGCGGGTCTTCCACGCGCCGGTACTCGAGGGTTATGGCCTGTCGGAGACATCGCCGACCGCCGCGGTGAACCAGCCGTGCTTCGGTACCGAGGCCGGCACCGTCGGACATCCGGTGTGGGGCGTCGACGTGGAGATCGCCGATCCCGCGATCGCCGACCGCATCGAACTGCTGCCGGTCGGCGACGTGGGCGAGGTGGTGGTGCGCGGGCACAACGTGTTCAGCGGCTACACCGGCAGGCCGGAAGCCACCGCCGCGGCCGTGGTCGACGGCTGGTTCCGGACCGGTGACCTCGGCACGAGGGACGACACCGGTCGGGTGCGCATCGTCGACCGGATCAAGGAGATGATCCTGCGCGGCGGATTCAATGTGTATCCGACCGAGGTCGAAGCGGCCCTGATGCGGCACCCGCGGATCGCGCAGGTGGCGGTGATCGGGGTGCCCGACCCCCATTACGGTGAGGAGGTCGTGGCGGTCGTCGTGCCCGAGGGCGCGCTGACCGAGCGGGAAGTGATCGACTTCGCCAAGCAGCAGGTCGCGAAGTACAAGTACCCGCGCCGCGTCGAATTCGTGACCGAGCTACCCCTCGGCCCCACCCATAAAGTTCTCAAACGCGCACTGCGCCAACGTTTCGGAGGAACGGCATGACCACGGATTTCGCTGATGTCGACGCGCTGCGGGCGGCGGTCGGCACCGAACTCGGCCCCAGCGACTGGATCACCGTCGACCAGCGTCGCATCGACCTGTTCGCCGAGGCCACCGACGATCACCAGTGGATCCACGTCGACGCCGAGCGCGCCGCCGCGGGCCCCTACGGAAC
>NZ_JBHWZY010000418.1:0-5947 GCF_042727815.1 Nocardia sp. NPDC060220 | reverse complement strand
GGTCCGTGCGGTGAAATCGATGGAACCAGAAGGGGCTTCGGTGCGTCTAAGGGTGTGAAGGATGGCCATCTCAGTGGCCGATTGAGTGTGATGCTGTGGGTGGGGTGGATCGATGTTCGAGCGCACGACTCGCCACCGTCGGGCGTCGCCGTGGGTTGTTGTCGAAGGTTGTCTGCACTCTCGCACGGCGGAACTCGGTGGAGTCGAGGAGGTTTCATGGGCGGGGGCAGTGAGGTGAATTGGGTGCAGTGGTGTCGTAGGCTGTGCGCAACGACGGGGTGGCCGAGTGCGGGGAGCATGCGGACGGCCGTGGGTTGGTGCGGGCTCGGCCGGACGGTGTGGCTCGGTGATCGGGGAAGACGGAGGATGCTCGTGCGGCGACGGTCTGTGTTGGTGAGCGCGGTGTTGTGTGGGGTGCTTGCGGTGGCGGGGTGTTCCACTACCGAGAGCGGGAAGGCGCAGCCAAGTGCGACCACCGATCAGGCGGCGGCTACTGCGGCCTTGTGGGACCCGTGCAGCCAGATCCCGGATTCCACTTTGACCAGCATGGGGCTGGATGTGGCGTCGAAGCGGTCGGGCATCCTCGGTGCCGAGGAGCCCGGTTGGAAAATCTGCGCATGGAGCGCTTCGGCCTACCCACCTGGCTATGGCCTCACTGTTTATACGACGATTCACACAGTCGATGAAGTGCGCCAGAAGTCGACGAACATCGAGTTCAAGGATGTAGCGGTCGCCGGACGTCAGGGCCTTCAATTCCGGCAAAGTCATCACGATGCCGATGAGGATTGCTCGCTGGTGTTCCAGACAACTAGTGGGTTTGCTCAGCTAGACATGCTCAACACCGGCGTCAAAGAGCGGAAAACTCCACCGTGCGAACGGCTGCAGCCGATGGCCGCGGCGATTGTTCCGCTTTTCCCGAAGTAGATAGCAAAATACATGTACAGAAGGGTGGGGTGAATGGCAGACGAGAAGTCTCGTTGGGAGACTCTGAAATCCAACGCAGAGTCCGGGAATCTCTACTTGGATCCGTCTGTATCGACGAGCTGTCGTGACGCGTGCAACAGGCAGATAACACTGTTCAGTGAGCTGAAACAGAGCCTGAGCTCTCTCTCGTCGGTGTCCGGCTTGGGTCGCTTCAACGCAGCGGACGAGCTGTCCAAGATGCTCGGAATGAAAGCCATTGGCGGGGAGCGCGATTTCAATACAGCTTTTGAAGAACACATACAGGTTCTCACGCTGATCCGCGACACCATCGAGATCTCGGTGAAGAAGTACGAAGACCAGCAAGTAGCCCAAGCGCAAGCGCTGACTTCACAGGGCGCCAACCTTCCCAGTGGTGGTTAAGAATGTCATTCTTGGACAATGTCGTCGGTAGGGCAGTCGTCAACTCCATTCCGGGAGGTAGCACATACCTCTCATTGAAGGATTACGCCGACGGTAGCAAGCCGACCCGCTCGACGGACGAGAGCCCGGACGCGCATATCGCACGGAATCGGTTGGCGGAGTTGAAAAACGAATTCGACGGCGCCTACCAGAAGCCGCAGGTCGTCTCGTACGACGAACCGAGTCAGATGTCGGACCTGTACGAGCGGGTCTCCGCGATGTCGATGACCGATGTCAACACGCTGCACACCCGTTGGGAGACCCTGCGCAACAAGCTCGAACAGGGTTTCAAGACCTACGACGCCGAAATCGGGAAAGCGATCGGGGAGAAGTGGACCGGTAACGCGGGAGCCAGCGCCGGTGCGGGCATCAAGGACTATGTCGAGAAGTCGGGAAACCTGCTGTCGTCGGCGCAGATGATGGCCGAGAAGGTGAAGGTGGTCGAGTCGGCCATGCAGATCGCCAAGGACCGGGTCCAGCCGCACGAAGGCTCCACGCTCAGCGGGATCGCGAGCTACATCCCCGGACCCACCTGGAAGATGGACAGCCACAACGCCGATACCGCGAAATCGGAAGGGGCGGAGGTGGTCAAGGGCATCTATTACGAGGCGATCAAGATCGCGGACACTGACGTTCCACTCGTCCCCCAGCCGTACAACCCCTTGGATACCGGCTCGAAGCCGGGCGATGACAACGGCAGCAAGAACGACACCACCGACAAGAAGTCGACCACACAACAGCCCACCACCGAACAGCCCACGACCGAACAGCCGACCACGGAGACGCCGACGACGGAGGACCCCTCCGACGACGACACCGGCGACGACACGACACCGTCGAGCACGGAGCCTGCGGCGACGACACCGCAGTCCACCGTGCCGACCACGCCGACTTCACCGACCGGCACCACTCCCGCGTCGACGACACCGATGGGCACCGGCGGTTCTCCGGGTGGCGGTTCGCCCGGTGCGGGGACACCGGGTTCCGGTGTGCCAGGAGCGGCCGTTCCGGGCACTCCGGGTGGCGCAGCTGCGGGAAAGGGCGGTGCCGGTGCAGGAGGGGCGGGTTCCGCCGGTTCGGGCCGCGGGATGTCGGGCATGGGCGGTATGGGTGCCGGTGGCGGGAAGGGCGGGAAGGGCGATGACGAGAAGGAATCCGGGACGAAGGACTATCTGATCAATCAGGAGAACGGTGAAGAACTCACGGGGCTCAGCGAGGATCAGCGGGCCAAGACGGTGCCGCCGGTGATCGGCGCATGAGCCAGGGACAGTGGCAGTTCAGTGCGCTCGGGTTCACGGTGCTGTGGCGCGCGGCGGATCGCGATGTGCTCCCCTATCCGTTGCAGACGCAGGCGGACGCGGTGACCGTGGACGACTACGACCGGCTGTGGCAGGACGAGGCCCAGCGGATTCTGCCGATATTCGACCACTCGCTGGACGCGGCGCTGCAAATTCTGCTCGAGCCGGAAGCGCGATTCGAGCTCGCCGGGTACGGCGACGGGGAGAAGTTGCGGTCGTTCGCGGCGGTGCGGGGGCAGCAGGCGGTGCTGGTGGAACAGCAGCGGGTGCCGCTCGACCACGAGGGCGGTGACATCCGGATGAGCATGCTCGAGATCGAACAGCTGCCCGACAAGCTCCTTGCCCGGCTGCCGAAGACGGGGGCGGCGGGCGGGGACGTGTTCTCGATGAACAGCAACGACTTCGACGAGGAAGCACCCTACGATCCGTGGGCGGCCGACCGGCGCACGCCGCAGCAGAAGGCGGATGATTTCTTCGGGCGGCCCCGGTCGACGCTGGTATACGTGGCGGGCTATCCGGGCGCCGCGACGGACAACCGGCCACAACCCGGACAGGGCTTCCACGTGATGGATTTCCCGGATGGGCGCTACCTGGTCACCGAACGAGGCTCTGTGATCGAGGCGCGACCGGGTGATACCGGCGATGCCCGAGGGTCGTTGGTGCGGTTGATGAAATCGGCCATCGCGATCTATCGCGAAGACAACGAACCCGCCTACCGATAGACACGCATCGACCCCTGCCATGAGTCACGGCAGGGGTCGATGGCGTTACTGGGCTGGGGTTCGGTGCGCTTGTTCGACGAATTGGTTGGTGTAGGTGGCTTCGAGGTCGATGCGGTCCCGGACGGGGGCCACGTTGCGGGAGTATCGGCCCAGGATGCGGAGGACGTTCTGGGCGCCTTCGGGTTTCATCAGGCCGTCGCCGTTGAACATGCCGATCGAGTCGCGGATGGATTTCGCGTAGAGGGTGGGGTCGCTGCCGGCGTATTGGGACGGCATCTTCGCGGCGATCTCGTCGGGGTTGTGGGTGTCGATCCAGCGCAGCGTCTGCACGAAGGCGTTGGCCAGTTTCTGGACGATCTCCGGGTGCGCGGAAACGGTGTCGCACTTCATGTACAGCGATGAGGCGGGGTACAGGCCGCCGAGTGCGGCGCGGGTGCCTTCCTCGTTGCGCATGTCGGTGAGGATCTTCGCGTCACCGGACTGGACCATTTTCGCCACGGTGGGGTCGGTGGTCATGCCCGCGTCGATGCCGTCGTGGTTCATGCCCGCGATGAAGGTTTGTCCCGCACCGACTTTCACCCTGGTGTAGTCGGAGGTACTCAGACCCTCCTGACCGGCCAGCGCCTGGGTGAGGAAGTCGGTCGACGAGCCGAGCGAGGTGACGCCGAGGTTGCGGCCGCGGAAGTCGGCGGGCGAGCGGATGGTGTCGGCGTCGGCGGTGGAGACCAGTTCCACTTCGCCTGGCACGTCGGCGAATTGGACCACGGTCTGCAGGCACTGGTCTTTGGCCTGGAGGTCGATGGTGTGGTCGTAGAAGCCGACCACGGCCTGGACGTCACCGGTGAGCAGGGCGGTTTCGGCGCTGGCGCCGGACTGTTCGCCGAGCAGCTTCACGTCGATGTCGTTGGCCTCGAACGCGCCGAGCTGCTGGGCGAGCATCGCCGGCAGGTAGATCACCTTCTCCAGACCGCCGACCATGATGGTGATCTGAGGTCTGCCGTCGGCCATCGGGATGGACCGCGAATCGCGGCATCCGGTGGCCAGCAGCAGCGAACTGATCGCGAGCAGCGCCAGTGCGAAGGGCTTGCGGTATCTCATCGTCTACACCCCGTGACCCGACTGTGCCTGCGAGGGACGCCATTTCAGCAGGTGCCCTTCCGCGAAGCCGATGAGCGATTCCGCGATCAGGGCGACCACGGTGATGATGATCATGCCCGCGTAGATGCCTGCCGCGTCGAAGGTGCCCTGGGCGTTGGAGATCAGCAGGCCCAAACCTTTACTGGCACCGGCGTATTCACCCACGACCGCGCCGATCAGCGCGAACCCGAAGGCGGTGTGCAGGCTGGACAGGATCCAGGTCGTGGCGCTGGGCAGCACGATGGAGCCGAGGATCTGACGTTTACTCGCACCCAGGATGCGGGCGTTGTTGATGACATTGCCGTCGACTTCCCTGGCGCCGGTGAAGGCGTTGAAGAACACGGCGAAGAACACCAGCACCACCACGGTCGCGACCTTGGAACTCAGGCCCAAGCCGAACCAGATGATGAACAGCGAGGCCAGCACGATGCGGGGCACGGCGTTGAGCGCCTTGATGAACGGGGCGAGCACGTCGGCCCAGTAGCGGCTGCGGCCGAGCAAGGTGCCCAGCACGACACCGGCGACGGTGCCGATCACGAAGCCGAGCACGGCTTCCTGCACGGTGGTGAAGATCTGCAGCCAGATCGACCCGAACTGCGTTCCCTCGGTGAACCATTCGACCAGCCGATCCCAGATCAGGGAGGGCTTGGAGTAGAAGAACGGGTCGATCCAGACGCTGGCGACCAGCTCCCACGATCCCAGCCACAGCACGATCAGCGCGGCACGCAGACCCCACACCCGCAGCTTGGACTTGCGGTTCTTGGCCTTCACCCGGGCCAGGATCTGCTCCTCGGATTCCGCCTCGACCTCCGGCGCCGTCGCGGCGATCGCGGTCATCGTCTCAAGCGACACGGGTCGCTCCCTTCGTGCGAGCCGCCTCGACCTGATCGCGCAGCGTTTCCCAGATTTCCCGGTAGAGGTCGCGGAATTCCTCGGTGAGGCGCACCTCTTCGACATTGCGCGGACGTTCGAGAGTGACGCGGAAGTCACCGCAGACGGTCGCGGGGCTCGCGGTCATCACCACGACCCGGTCGGCCAGGGCGATGGCCTCCTCGAGGTCGTGGGTCACGAAGATCACCGCGGCGTCGGTGCCTGCCCACACGCGCAGCAGTTCGTCCTGCATGAGCTGGCGAGTCTGGACGTCGAGCGCGCTGAACGGCTCGTCCATGAGCATGATCTCGGGTTCGTTCACCAGGGTCTGGGCCAGTGCGACGCGCTTGCGCATGCCGCCGGAGAGCTGGTGCGGGTAATAGTCCTCGAATCCGGCAAGTCCCACGATGCGCACCCATTCGGCGGCCTTCGCCTTCGCCTCGGCTTTCGACACGCCACGAAAGCGCGGGCCGAGCGCGACATTGTCGAGCACGCTGCGCCACGGCAGCACGGCATCCTGCTGGAACATGTAGCCGA
>NZ_JBHWZY010000417.1:0-5956 GCF_042727815.1 Nocardia sp. NPDC060220 | reverse complement strand
GTGAACGGCCTTCGGCGGCCGTTGTTATGTGCGTTCGTGGCTTGTTATGCGGGTCGGGTCCCCCGAAGGGGAGGCCGGGCGGCGGGCGGTGACCCGTTTGGCCAGGGCGAGGCCCGGGGTGGCGCCGAGTCGGTCGGCGGCTTCCTCGATGCTCTCGACCAGCCCCAGCGCACGCAGCAGCTCGGCGACCGACAGTTCCGAGGTGGCCAGTTCCTGGGCCAGCGCGGGCATGGGGGTGCGCCTGCGCCAGCCGATGCGGGCGCAGTGCTCGTGGCGGGTGAACCACAAGCCGCTGCGGGAGCGGCGGTGATGGTCGATCACCACCGCCCACCAGTCCCATTCCGGTTCGGCGACAAGGCGTGTGCGGATCCAGCGCTCCCGTTCGGCGGTCGGTACCCGTTCCTCCGGCGGTACGAAGTTGCGCAGCGCGGCGCGCACCGCCGATTCGGTACGCCCGACCGTGATCGCCGTGCGGGCCAGATCGGCGCCCGCGCGCAGATCGTCGGCCAGTATCCGGTATTCCGATTCCCGCCAGGTGGTTCCGTGCTGGCGTGGCGGCCGCAGATCGCCGCGGTTCTCGTCACTCATCTCGTGTGCCCCCGTTCTCGCACCGCCCGGCCACACTCGCGTCCGGGCTGGTTGTGTGACACTTCGACGATACCGAGGGGGTACGACAGAAAATGGCTCTCTGCCAGCGGCTTTCCAGCAAACGGAGCTATCCGGTGTGTACTGCGTCGCGGCGGCCGAAGGCGTAGTAGCCCGCGCAGACCAGTGCCGCCCAGACCGCACCGACGACCAGCGCGGTGCGCCCGCCATCGGTCCACAGCAACAGCACCACGACCAACCCGAGGAAACCCAGCGCGGCCCACGTGGTGACGGGAGCGCCGGGCAGCCGGTAGTCGCTGCCGGGCAGCTCGCCCGCCCGAACCTTGGCGCGATACTTGATGTGGCACACCAGGATCACGCTCCACACGACGATGATCCCGACGGTACTCACCGAGGTGATGTAGGCGAAGGCCTTGTCCGGCGAGATCGCGTTGACGACCACCCCGATGACCATCGCGCCCGCCGAGGCGCAGATGCCGGTGAACGGCACCGACTGCTTGCTCAAGATCGCGAACTTCGCGGGCGCTTCGTCACGCAACGCGAGGCTGCGCAGCATCCGGCCGGTGGAGTAGATGCCCGAATTGCACGATGAGAGTGCCGCGGTGAGCAGCACGAAGTTGATGATGCCCGCGGCCGCGGGGATGCCGATCTGCTCGAAGACCTCGACAAACGGGCTGCGCCCGGCGTGGAAACTGCGCCAGCTCGCCACCGACATGATCACCACGAGCGCACCGACGTAGAACAGACCGATCCGGAACGGCAGGGTGTTGATCGCCTTGCGCAGCGTGGTCTCGGGGTCGCGAGCTTCTCCCGCTGTCACGCCGACCAGTTCGACACCGACGTAGGCGAACACGACGATCTGCAACACGAGCAGGGTCTGACCGAAACCGTGCGGGAACATGCCGCCGTCGGCCCACAGGTTGGTCACCGTGGGATCGGCGGCGTGGCCGAAGCCGAACACCAGCACACCGATGCCGATCAAGATCATCGCCAGGATCGCGGTCACCTTGATGGCCGAGAACCAGAACTCGCCCTCACCGAAGACTCGCACCGAGATCAAGTTCGCGGTGAACAGCACCGCGAGCACGACCAGCGCGGTCACCCACTGCGGGATATCGAACCAGTACTGGACGTAGTGGCCGGCCACCGTGATCTCGGCCATGCAGGTCGACACCCACACCGCCCAGTACGACCAGCCGGTCGCGAACCCGGCGAACCGGCCGAGGAACTCGTGCGCGTATTCGGCGAAACTGCCCGACACCGGGCGGTAGGTCAGCAGCTCACCGAGCGCGCGCATGATGACGAAGATCGCGAGCCCGGCGGCGAGATAGGCCAGGATCAGCGACGGACCCGCCTGCTCGATCGCCGCGCCGGAGCCGTAGAAAAGGCCGGTGCCGATCGCACCGCCGATGGCGATCATCTGGATGGTGCGCGGGTTCAGGCCGCGCTCGTATCCCTCCGATTCGGCCGTAGGGGCGGACGCCACGGGGGCGTCGGTGGATAGGCCGGAGCCATCGGCTGACATGGAACAGTCCTTCCGTCGCGTCGATCAGTCGTGCACGCTACCGCCCCGCAACCGTGGCCGGTGTCACCACCACCGGTGCGCGGAAATACCGGCGGTCCGGCGCGGGTTGGCCTCCATAGGGGTAGTACGCAACTCGAGGAGGCTCATGAGCGCCGTCACGCTGTCGGTTCTGGATCTGGCACCGGTGCAATCGGATGCGACGGCCGGTGACGCGTTGCACGCGACGACCCGCTTCGCACAGCACGCCGAAGAGCAGGGCTTTCGCCGATTCTGGGTGGCCGAGCACCACAACATGCCCGGCATCGCCAGTGCGGCGCCGGCGGTGGTGCTGGCGCATCTGGCCGCGTCCACCTCGCGGATCAGGGTCGGTTCGGGCGGGGTGATGTTGCCGAATCATCCGCCGCTGGTGGTCGCCGAACAGTTCGGCACACTCGAGTCGCTGCATCCCGGCCGGATCGATCTCGGGATCGGCCGCGCCCCCGGCACCGATCCGGTCACCGCGCGCGCACTGCGCCGCAGTGCCGAAGGACTCGGTGGTGACGCGTTTCCCCAGGAACTCACCGCGCTGATCGGCTTCTTCCGTGGCGCCGATCCGAGTGGGATCGTGGCAAGCCCCGGCCTCGGCGCGGAACCGCAGGTGTGGCTGCTCGGCTCGAGCGGCTACAGCGCGCAGGTCGCCGCGGTGCTGGGTCTGCCGTTCGCGTTCGCCCATCACATCGCCCCCGACAACACCGTCGCCGCGCTGACGATCTATCGCGACAACTTCCGGCCGTCGCAGACCCTGAGCGAGCCGTACACGATCGTGGCCGCCTCCGCGATCTGCGCCGACACCGATGCCGAGGCAGACCGCCTCGCCGCACCCCGCGATCTCGCCTTCGCCAACCTGCGCTCCGGCCGCCCCCAGGCACTGGCCACCCCGGAGCAGGCCGCGGGCTTCCCCGGCACCGACGCCGAACGCCACTTCGCGGCGCAGCGCCGGGCCGCGCAGCTGCAGGGCTCGCCGGAGACGGTCCGCGCCCAAGCCGCACAACTGCTCGACGCCACCTCTCCCGACGAGCTCATGCTCAACACCCTCGTCTACGACCTCGACGCCCGCATCCGCTCGCTCGACCTGACCAAGAAGGCGATCGACGGCTGAGCGCTTCGCTCAGCGCAGTCGGAATCCCCTGGCGGCCAAGGACTCCCGCAACCGGTGGCGGCCGTTGAGGGAGGCCGCCGAGGCCAGCCGGGCGAGGGTGCGCTCGGTCCACGAGAACGGCAGGCCCTGATCGGTGTAGATCTCGCCGATCCGCTGTTCGTACTCGGCGACCGGCTCGCGCTGGACCGGAAGGTCGTAGGTCTCGTGATGCAGCACCGCCGTCTGCGGTAGGCGCGGCTTGACCCTGGTGCCCTCCGCCGGGTCCGGGTGGCCGACAACCAGGCCGAAGACCGCGAAGACGTGGTCGGGCAGATTCAGCTCGGCGGCCACCGCTTCCGGGTCGTTGCGCAGCGCGCCGATGTAGACGGTGCCCAAGCCGAGAGATTCGGCGGCGACCACCGCGTTCTGTGCGGCGAGCGCGGCGTCGACGAAGCCGACGTAGCTGGATTCGAGATAGTCGGCACCCTCCAGCGGTGCGCCGTGATCGTCGGCTAGCTGACGCAACCGGGCGAAGTCGGCAGTCCAGACCAACAGCACGGGCGCCTGCTCGATATGCGCCTGACCGCCCGCGATCGCGGCCAACCTGGCCCGGCGCGCCGGATCACGGACCTCGATGACGCTCCACACCTGCAGGTTCGACGACGTCGCCGCCGACTGCGCGGCCGAGACCAGCAGCCGAATCGTGTCCGGCGATACGGGATCCGGGAGATAGCGGCGCACCGACTTGTGCGCGTGCAGCACTTCGAGCACCGGATTCCACTGGGCCGGAATCTCGGTGGCCGGGTCCGCGTAACGCTGCTGTACGGGGTGGGTGGGGCTCGGTGCGGTCTGCGTCATAGGGATATCGTCGGCCAAGGCGCCGCGGCCGTCTGCGGTAACCCTCACCGTGAACCGAACGGCTGCCTCGGTCCGGCCGGTCGATACAGTGGACGCGGGGAGCCCACCGACTGGTGGGACGAAGAGAGTGCGTCATGGGCAAGGTGTTCGATCGGATCGACGACAAGTTGCGGGCATTCATCACCGAACAGCCGATGTTCTTCATCGGCACCGCGCCGTCGGCCGGCGGCCACGTGAATGTCTCCCCCAAGGGCTATCGCGACACCTTCGCCGTGCTCGACGACCACACCGTCGCCTATCTCGATCTGTTCGGCAGCGGCTCGGAAACGATCGCCCACCTGCGCGACAACGGCCGGATCACCGTGATGTTCTGTTCGTTCACCCGCACCACCCGCATCCTGCGACTCTTCGGCGCGGGCCGGGTGGTTCGCCCCGACTCCGACGAATTCGACACGCTGCGTGAACATTTCGGCACCGGCCACACCGGAATCCGTTCGGCGGTGGTGATCTCGGTCGACCGGATCGCCGACTCGTGTGGCTGGTCGGTGCCGAAACTCGACCTCGTCGAGGAACGCTCGATCCTCGACGAGGCCCATACCCGCCGCACCGATGCCGATTTCGCCCGCCGCATCGCCGGCGACAACGCCACCAGCATCGATGGGCTGCCCGCGCTCGAGCCGGATCATCCGGTGCCGTCCACCGTGCGGCGCTGAGGTCAGGTCGCCGGGACCGAGGTGACCGCGATCGCCGGCTCGGACAGGCTGCCGAGGTAGAGGGTGCCGTTGTGTTCGGCCACCGCGGTGACCAGCGCGTAGTCGCCGCCGTCGCGCTGCAGATCGTGCACGAGGGTGCCGTCGAAATCGAACGCGAGCACCCAGACCGAACGAACGGGCGCGGGCGTCAGGCGATCCGGCAGCGCGTCGACCAAGCGCCTCAGGATCCCCGGAAGCGGGAAGAGCCTGTCCAGCAATGGGTTACGTGGGGAGACGATGCCGACCCAGACCAGTCCGTCGCTGCCGACCAGCATGTTGTCGGGTGAACCGGGCAGGTTCTCGGCGACGTGGTCCGTGGTGCCCGCGCGCGGGCCGGTCAGCCAGTAGCGCGTGATCCGGTAGGCGCCGGTCTCGGCGACCAGCAGACAGGATCGGTCGGGGGCCAGTACCACGCCGTTGGCGAACTGGAGACCGTCGACGAGCACCTCCAGGTGTCCGTCCGGATCGCGGCGGACCAGCGCTCCGCTGCCGGAATGTTCCAGAATGTCGGTCATCCACTCCTCGAACGGCCACCGCCGCGACGAGATCGAGAAATAGATCGTGCCATCGTCGTCGCGAATCACGTTGCTGGGGAACGCGATCGGAACACCGTCGAGCTCGGCGACGACGACCTCGAGTTCCGCGCCCGCCTCGGCCAGCCGGAGGATGCCCCGGCCCGCGACGCAGATCAGTAGTGCGCCGTCGGCCTCGACGTGCATGCCCAGCGGCCTGCCACCGGCGTCGGCGATCCGCTCGACCTCACCACTGGCGGGATCGACGCGCCAGATCGCGCCGTCGTCGGTCCCGGTGACGATCCGGCCGTCGGGCAGCACCACCACATCCTCCGGGCCGTTGCCCGGCAGCGGCAACAGCCGGGTCGGCGGCATCGGCGGATCGCTCTGGGTCTGCCGAGCACGAGCGGTGGGGCGTGGCGGAGTCCAGCGGTGAGGGCGCATCTGCATGCCCATTGCTACCACGCTGTGGGTCGCCACGGGCCCGGTGGCGGAATGGACGGCACCGCAGGCAGTTCAGCGGCAGTCCGGTTGCCCGGTCGGCGACGCAGGAGCCCGAGGACGGTTAAAGTGCGGCGGTGAACAC
>NZ_JBHWZY010000416.1:0-6007 GCF_042727815.1 Nocardia sp. NPDC060220 | reverse complement strand
GGGTGGTTCCTCGGCGGCTTCCGCCGAGAGCGGTTGCGCCGCAACGTCTGCCGTCTCGTCGGCGTTTAAATCAGCTGTCGCGGTGGCCTCGCCGATATCGTCGGTGTCCACCTCGGCAACCGCTGCCTCGAGTTCGGCTGCGGGGGTCAGTTTTTCGTCGTCGTCTTCGGTGACGGGCTCTTCGGTCGTCATCCGATCCTCCGAATCAGTTCGGTGGGAGCGCTTACGCAGCACACGGGGTCGATAATCGGGGTCACTCTCGTGACCGCCTGCCGCGCCGATGCGGATCCGTCGTTCGGCCCCGCCACGGTGCAGCACGCGTGTGGCGAGCGCGGCATCGGTGGTGCGGCGGATCCGGGGATGCCGGTCCGCCAGGATCGGGAACAGGACGAAGACCCACAGCACAACCAGTCCGATCCACAGGATCGAATTCGGCATCGCGGTCATCACCTCCCGTCCCCACCTACGTGTTGTCCATCTGTGGACGCACCACTGACGTCCGTAGGTTAATTCGGGCAGACGCGCCCGTGTGGCAGGCGCGCCGTGCACACCTGCCACATGAGTAACAGAAATTTCACGGCAGCGCCGCCCGACCCTCCCTGACCAGGCGATCCACCACAGTGCCCATAACCTCTTCGACGGTCAGTCCGACCAGAAGATGATCGCGCCACGCACCGTCGACATCGAGGTAGCGGCGCAGCAGGCCCTCTTCCCGGAAACCGACATTGCGCAGAACCGCCTGGCTGGCATGGTTTTCCGGTCGCACGGTCGCCTCGACGCGATGCAGACCGACCGGCCCGAAGCAGTGGTCGAGCCCGAGCGCGAGCGCGGCCGTCGCCACACCCTGGCCGCCGAGATCCTTGGCCACCCAGTACCCGATCCAGCCCGACCGCAGCGCCCCGCGCACGATGTTGCCGATGGTCAGCTGACCGCTGAACTGCCCGTCGACCTCGATGACCAGCGGGATCATCGCCCCGCGCCGGGCCTCGGCCTTCAAACTCGTCCACAGCGACGGCCAGTTCGACGCGTGATTGCGCGCCTCCCAGCTGCCGCGCCCGGTCGGCTCCCAGCGCTCCAGGTGGTCACGGTCGCGCAGCCGGATCCGGCTCCACGCGGCGGCATCGCGAAAGCGCACCGGCCGCAGCGTCACCCTGCCGCCTGCCACCATCACCGGACCGAGCCGGGCGGGCCAGCCGGGATGCTGTCCGGCCCGGAATACGTTCATGGAGTCCACTGGTCAGCCGCGCTGCGCCAAGAACGCGACCTGCACTTCGTCACCGGTACGGAAATCGGTGTCGTCGGGTTCCACCACGATCAGGCTGTTGGCCTCGGCAAGGGTCGCCAGCAGGTGCGAGGAGCCCGCGTTGCTGTTGCCGAGCGGCTGCACCAGATAGTCACCGGTTGCCTCGTCGCGCAGCAGTTGCGCGCGCAGATAGCCCTTGCGGCCCGGCATCGAGGTGATGGGAGTGATGGTGCGCGCGCTCACGATCCGCCGCATCGGCTGACGACGGCCGAGCGCGATCCGGATCAGCGGACGGACCATCACCTCGAACACCACCAGCGCGCTCACCGGATTGGCGGGCAACAGGAAGGTGGGCACCTCGTCGCGCCCGAGCCGTCCGAAACCCTGCACCGAGCCCGGGTGCATCGCCACCCGGTCGACCTCCAGCTCGCCGAGCCCGTCGAGGGCCTCGCGTACCTGATCCGAGGCCCAGCCGCCGACCGCACCCGCGATCACCACGACCTCCGAGCGCACCAGCTGGCCTTCGACCACATCGCGCAGCCGGCGCGGATCGGCGCTCACGATGCCGACCCGGTTCACATCGGCGCCCGCGTCGCGCGCGGCCGCGGCCAGCGCATAGGAGTTCACGTCGTAGACCTGCCCGGGGCCCGGGGTGCGGTCGATGTCGATCAGCTCGCCGCCGATCGAGATCACCGACAGCCGGGGGCGCGGGTGCACGAGCACCTTGTCCTGGCCGACCGCGGCGAGCAGCCCCACCTGGGCCGCGCCGATGATCGTGCCCGCGCGCACGGCCACGTCACCGGGCTGCACGTCGTCGCCGACGCGACGCACGTAGTCGCCCGAGCGAACCGGCTCGAAAACCTTGATCCTGGCCCGCCCACCATCGGTGAAGTCGACCGGCAGCACCGCGTCGGCCAGGGTCGGCATCGGTGCGCCGGTATCGACCCGCACGGTCTGGCGCGGCTGCAACCGGATGGGCTGACGCGAACCGGCCACCACTTCACCGACCACCGGCAGGGTGAGGTCGATCAGCTCGCCCTCCTCGTCGCGCACATCGACGCCCGCGGCGGTGACATCGACGCTGCGCACCGCGTATCCGTCGATGGCGGCCTGATCGAAGCCGGGCAGCGGCCGTTCGGTGACGATGTCTTCCGCGCAGAGCAAACCCTGGGCTTCGGATATCGCCACCCGGACCGGCCGGGGTGCGACCGCAGCCGCGGTGACCTTGATCAGCTGATCCTCAACCGAGCGCATCGAGCTCCTGAATCTATGGCGGCGGCGTATCTACCGCGTTTAGGCGACGGGCGACTGTGGATCCCACTCCGGGCTGAGCCGGAACTTCAGCCACTCGCGCAACTGCGGGCCGTATTCGTCCCGCTTGAGGGCGAAATCCACAGCAGCTCGAAGATAACCGCCCGGGTTGCCCAAGTCGTGGCGCGACCCACGGTGGACCACCACATGCACCGGATGACCCTCGGCGATCAACAGCGCGATGGCGTCGGTGAGCTGCAGTTCCCCGCCCGCACCCGGCGTGATCCGGCGCAGTGCGTCGAAGATCACCCGGTCGAGCAGATAGCGACCGGCGGCGGCCAGGGTCGACGGCGCGTCGGCGAGATCGGGCTTCTCGACCATGCCCTTTACGCGCAGCACGTCGGTCTCGGCATTGTCGGCGCATTCCTCGACGTCGAAGACGCCGTAGGCGCTGACCTGGGACTTCGGCACATCGATGGCACACAGCACCGAGCCGCCACGCTCACGGCGCACCCGGCTCATCGTCTCGAGCACGCCACACGGCAGCACCAGATCGTCGGGCAGCAGGACGGCGACGGCCAGTTCGTCGTCGTCGAGCACGGCTTCGGCCTGGGCGACCGCGTGGCCGAGGCCGAGCGGTTCCTCCTGCACGACCGAGGTCACGTCGAGCAGGCCCGGCGCCTTGCGCACCTTCTCGAGCAGCGCGAACTTTCCGCGCTCGGCCAGGGTGCTCTCCAGCACCAGGTCTTCGACGAAGTGGGCGACCACGCCGTCCTTGCCCGGCGAGGTCACGATCACCAGGCGGTCGGCGCCGGAATCGGCGGCTTCCGCGGCGACCAGCTCGATGCCGGGGGTGTCGACTACCGGCAGCAATTCCTTGGGCACCGTCTTGGTGGCAGGCAGAAATCGCGTCCCGAGTCCGGCCGCGGGTACCACCGCAGTGCGGAAACCGGAAGTCTTGTCTGTCATGCGCATACCCTATCCATTCAGTGCCGTCCGATCGCCTCTCCGCGACGATCCGGCGTCGGCAAGAGCTTAGGCGTCCGCCGTCGGCTCGGCCGTGCGCGCAAGACATCGGATCGACGCGCGCCTGTGCAGACTATGGTGGTCGCTGTGGATATGCCCGGTGAGCGCACCAAATATGCGTGGCGCGGCGAGATCCTGGCCACTCGCGCACAGGTGGGCTCCGCCGAACATGCCGTCGACGCGGCGGCGCTCGCCGCCTCGGCAGCGGGGCTGGCCACCGACGATGACATCGTATGCGCCTACGTTCCGGTCCGCGGCGAACCCGGCGATCTACGCATGCTCGACGCGCTGCGCGAGCGTGGCGCCACGGTGTTGCTGCCGGTGACCGGCGAGCCGGGTCCGCTGAGCTGGGCGCGCTACGAGGGCGCGGATGCACTGCGCAAGGCCCGCTACGGCCTGCTCGAACCGGCCGGCGAGACCTTGCCCCCCTCGGTGGTGGCCGACGCCGCGACGATCCTGGTTCCGGCCCTCGCCGTCGATCGGCGCGGGGTACGGCTCGGACGCGGTGCCGGGTACTACGACCGCACGCTGGGCGCCGCACGGGCGGACGTCCGCCTCATCGCTGTTGTCCGGGATAATGAACTGGTCGACCGGCTTCCCGAGGAACCGCACGATCGGCGAATGGGTTGGGTGCTCACCCCCGGCGGTGGGCTGGAACGGCTGGGCCGCGACCTCCCCGTTTCGCCGGAATGAAACGGCGATTCGCGACGTTGGCAGTGTCGGCGGTAGAGTGCTAGATCGACGAGAGACTTGCGGAGGATCCTGTGCCAACTTATTCGTACGCGTGCACCGAGTGTGACAACCGCTTCGACATCGTTCAGTCCTTCTCCGACGACACACTGACGGTATGCCCGCAGTGCTCCGGGAAGCTGCGTAAGCTGTTCAACTCGGTCGGCATCGTGTTCAAGGGCAGCGGTTTCTACCGCACCGACAGCCGTGGCGGCGCGTCCACCGCGAGCGAACCGGCGAAGACCTCGTCCGAGAGCACCAGCAGCAACGGGTCGAGCGGCAGCGGATCCGGCGGCAACGGAGATTCGTCGTCGAGCGCGTCGACCAGCTCCACTCCGGCCGCCGCCAGCTGACTTTTCGGCAGTTGTCCACAGCCCCGCGGTTATCCACAGGCGGGGCTTTCAGCGACTTTGCCGCAGGCCCGCGGCTCTACGCTTTCGCCCATGACTCGCAGTCTCGCCGATCTGGGACGTGGCAGCTCCTGGCGTTTCGCCCTCGGTAATCGTCCGGCCTGGGCCGACGCGTTGCTCGTCCGCCGGATCGCCGCCGCCGTTCTCGCCGTAGCCGCCGTCGTGCTGTTCGTGCGTGGCGACCCCGGTGGAGCCAGGGTCGCGGTGGTGGTCGCCGCCCGCGATCTCGCGCCCGGCCGGTTACTCACCGTCGACGATCTGCGTGTGGACCATCACGAATCGCGTTCGCTGCCAAGAGGTTCCGTCAGCGAAACCGCTCCCCTGCTCGGCGCGACGCTGACCGGCGCCATGCATGCCGGGGAGACCTTCACCGATCTGCGCGTCGTCGGCCCCCGGTTGGCCGCCGCGGCCGCGGGCAGCACCGATGCGCGGATCGTGCCGATCCGGCTGGCCGATGCCGCGGTGGCTGATGTGTTGCGGGCGGGCGACCGGGTCGATGTCGTCGGCGTGGAGGATGCCGGCGCGCCAGGTGCCACCAAGCCCGCGCGGACGCTGGCCACCGACGCCGCGGTGGTACTCGTCACCGCGACGGGTGATCGGCGCGGCGCGGAACGGGTGGTCCTGCTCGCGCTGGATACCGCATACGCCGCCGCCGTGGCCGGTGCGTCGCTGCGGACGGCACTGACTGTCGTCTTCCACTGACGCCTCGCCGGTCGCCCCACGGTGTAGTTCGCGAGAAATTTGCCCGAACTCTCGTTAGCATCACACAGGAACCAAGCACACCGTTTCGCAGCATTCGATATGGAGCGCAGCGCCCCGGGCCGGCTCCTGTACGAAGGAGACATCGGCAATGCTCAAAGGTTTCAGAGACTTCCTACTCCGCGGCAACGTGGTCGACCTGGCGGTCGCCGTCGTCATCGGCACAGCGTTCGTCGCGATCGTCACCGCGTTCAGCGAGGGAATCATCAATCCTTTGCTCGCGCTGTTCGGCGGATCGAACGAGATGGGGCTGGGCTTCCAGCTCGTCGCGGACAAGCCGGCCACCTTCATCGAGATCGGGCCGATCATCACCGCGGCGATCAACTTCCTGCTGGTCGCCGCGATCCTGTACTTCATCCTGGTGGTGCCCGCGACCAGGATGAAGAAGCGGTTCTCCCAGGCCGACGAGGAACTCACCGAGAACGAACTCCTCATCCAGATCAGGGATCTGCTGGCCGAGCAGCGCGGTCGCTCGAACGGCAAACACGGCCTCCGGGCCGAGCCGGCGCAACACACCGACGGCGACAACGCCTACTGATTCCTCACTGCCACAACGAGTTCGGGTCCTGCACACGCGGTGTGCAGGACC
>NZ_JBHWZY010000415.1:0-6010 GCF_042727815.1 Nocardia sp. NPDC060220 | reverse complement strand
ACAGCTGGCGCGTCGACCCCTGACCAGGCGTAAACCCCCCGGATCGGATGTCGGCGCTGACATCTAACACAGTGATGTTTCACACATCGACGCTCACATAATCAGATGAACGTCTTGTCTGTCTCAGTTATCGCCCGACACACCCGGTCACGAAACGTTCGTGACCAATTCGTCGACGTGTCGGAACCTCCCCGTCTCCGGGGCGGACGGGACTGGCAGACTTGCCACCTATGCGCGGAATCATCTTGGCGGGCGGCACCGGTTCACGGTTGCACCCGATCACGCGCGGGGTGAGCAAGCAGCTTGTCCCGGTCTACGACAAACCCATGGTCTACTACCCGTTGTCCACCCTCATGCTGGCAGGGATCGACGACATTCTGGTGATCACCACGCCGGAGGACGCCGACGCGTTTTCCCGGCTGCTGGGCGACGGCAGCCAGTTCGGCGTCGCGATCAGCTACGTGGTGCAGCCCGAACCCGACGGTCTCGCGAGCGCCTTCGTCCTCGGGGCCGATCACATCGGCAACGAACCGGCGGCGCTGGTCCTCGGCGACAACATCTTCCACGGGCCCGGCCTCGGCGCCAGCCTGGAACGCTTCCACGACATCGACGGCGGCGCGGTGTTCGCCTACTGGGTGAAGGACCCGACCGCCTACGGCGTGGTGGAGTTCGACCAGGGCCGCGCGGTCTCCATCGAGGAGAAGCCGAAGGTCCCGCGCTCGAACTACGCCATCCCCGGCCTCTACTTCTACGACAACGACGTGGTCGAGATCGCCCGCGAGCTGAAGCCGTCGGCGCGCGGCGAGTACGAGATCACCGATATCAACCGCGCCTACCTCGAGCAGAACCGGCTCAGTGTCGACGTGCTCGCCCGCGGCACCGCCTGGCTCGACACCGGCACCTTCGATTCCCTGCTCGACGCGGCCAATTACGTGCGCACGATCGAGGAGCGGCAGGGCCTCAAGATCGGCGTGCCCGAGGAAGTGGCCTGGCGCCGCGGCCTCATCTCCGACGAGCAGCTGTGCAAGCTCGCCGAACCGATGGTGCGCTCGGGCTACGGCCGCTACCTGCTGGATCTGATCGACCGCGGAAAAGACTGGTAGCGCATGGAATTTCGTGAACTGGCGATCCCCGGCGCCTGGGTGGTGACCCCGCGTCTGCTCGGCGACGACCGCGGCATGTTCTGCGAGTCGTTCAAGGCCTCGGAGTTCGAGAAGGCCACCGGGCGCCCGTTCGAGCTGCACCAGGTGAACACCTCGGTCTCGGCCGCCGGGGTGCTGCGCGGCATCCACTACACCGACGATCCGCCCGGTCAGGCCAAGTATGTGACCTGTGTGCGCGGTGCGTTCCTGGATGTGGTGGTCGACCTGCGGCCGGGCTCACCGACCTACGGCCGGTGGGACAGCGTGCTGCTCGATGACGTCTCGCGGCGCTCGGTGTTCCTGTCCGAGGGTCTCGGCCACGCCATCCTCTCGCTGGAGAACCGGTCGACGGTGACCTACCTCTGCTCGCTCGAGTACTCCCCCGAGTTCGACAGGGACCTGGACGCTTTCGATCCGCGCCTCGGCATCGAATGGCCGACCGAGGGCCGCGACGGCCGCCCGCTGACCTATGTTCGCTCGGCGAAAGACGAAGCAGCGCCGAAGTTTTCCGCCTGATTCACGTGAAACGTCGAACGGCACCACCTGCGCGAGGTGGTGCCGTTCAGCGTTTTCCGATCAGGCCACCGGTTCGAGAACCTTCGCCTCGACCGGTGCGACCTCCGCCGGCTTGCGGAACCGGGGCAGGAAGACCGTGAGCGCGAGCAGCGCGCCGACGATGGTGACGCCCGCCGCGAACTCCAGGCCCGGCCGGTAGGCGTCGAGCATCTGCTGCGGAGTGGCGCTCGTACCCTCCCCTCCGGAGGTGACGATGGCGGTGGTCACCGCGAGCACGACGGCCGCGCCGACCTGCATCGAGGTCTGCAGTACGCCTGCGGCGAGACCCTGCTCGTCGTCGTCGATACCGCTGGTGGCCTGCACATTGATGGCGGGGAAACCGACCCAGCCGATGCCGATCAGCAGAATCGCGGGCAGCAGTACGGTGAAGTAGCCGGGTGCCGTGTCGATTCGCAGGAACAGCAGGTAGCCGATCGCCATGACGCTCATGGTGACCGCGATGACCGGTCCGGTGCCGAAACGGTCGATCAGCTTCTCGGAGAAGAACGCCGACCCGACGACCAGGATGCCGACCGGCAGCAGGGCCATCGCCAGCTTCAGCGCCGACCACTCCAGGGTGTCCTGCATGTACAGGGTCACGATGAACTGCCAGGAGAAGTAGGAACCGGCGACCGCGATGATGGCCAGGCTGGCTCGCACGAGCGAGGCCTTGCGCAGGATGCCGAGGCGGACCAGCGGGTGCTTCACCCGCTGTTCGGTGACGACGAACGCGGCGAACAGGGCGATCACGGCGAGGAACGAACCGATGGTGCGAGCCGAGGCCCAACCGACTTCCGGCGCGGTGACCACGGTGTAGACCAGCAGCAACATGCCCGCGGTGGACAGCAGCGCGCCGAGTAGATCGTGTCCGCCTTCCTCGGCCTTACCGTCCTTGGGCACCAGCACGAAGGCGGCGGCCAGGGCGGCGAGCGCGATCGGGACGGGCAGCAGGAAGGTCCAGCGCCAGCCGACGCCGGTCATCAGGCCACCGAACAGCAGGCCCATGGAGTAGCCGCCCGCGCCGAAGACGGTGTAGATCGACAGCGCCTTGTTGCGCGCTTTTCCTTCGGCGAACGTGGTGGTGATGATCGACAGACCGGTCGGCGCGGTGAACGCGGCGGCCAGGCCCTTGATGAAGCGGGTGGCGATCAGCAGCGCGGGGTCGCTCACCAGACCACCGACGAGCGAGGCGACCGCGAACACCGCGAGGGCGATGAGGAAGACCTTGCGGCGGCCGAGCAGGTCGGCGGTGCGTCCGCCCAGCAGCAGCAGGCCGCCGTAGCCGAGGATGTAGCCGCTGACGAGCCACTGCAGGGTGGAGGTGGACAGATCGAGTTCGGCGCCGATGGACGGCAGCGCGACGCCGATCATCGAGACGTCGAGCCCGTCGAGGAAAAGGACGATGCACAGAGTGATCAGCATTCCCCAGAGGCGAAGGGGCCACCTGGTGGGATCGGTCGCCTGATCTGCGGCCGAGAGCGTTGCTGGCGAAGTCATGCGGAGGACATTACATGCGTGTGCATTAATTGCCAACACATAAAATGCCGTTGCATGAACATGCGCCTACCACTAAGATGGGGCCATGAACCCGGCCGTAACGTCAGCTCGGCGCACCGAAGCGCCCACCGAGCTGGTCGGTCAGTGGCGCGAACTACTCGGCAGGCACGCCGCCGTGAGTTGCGCCCTGGAGAAGGCGCTCCAAAGGGACCACGAGATCGGCCTCAGCGAATTCGAAACGCTGGACCGACTGGTCGACGCGGCGTGTCAGAAGTACCGCATGACAGAACTGGCCCAGGACATCTACCTGAGCCAGAGTGCGCTCTCGCGCGCGGTGGCCAGGCTGGAACGCGACGGCCTGGTCGAACGGAGCATGTGCGATCTCGACCGTCGCGCCATCTTCGTCCAGCTCACCGACAAGGGCAGGGCGGTCTACGACCGAGCCCTGCCCACCCACCGTTCGGTGCTCGCCGGTTCGTGGGACAGCCCTACAACGTGCCCGTAGCCGCCTCGGTGATACCGGTGAAAGCACGCCGGTAGCGATCACATTCGGCAGGCTTGTCCAGGTAGGTGCTGCCCGCGAAGGTCTCCACGTAGACCACCGGCGGCTCCGGTCGATCCACCGAATCGTCGACCCCGAAATCCAGGATCACGAACCGGCCCGATTCGAGACCCGCGTGGTAGCCGGAATCGCCGGGAACCACCTGGATCCGCACCGTTTCGCGCTCGGCCAGCTCCCGCAATCGCGCGAGCTGGCCCGCGCGGACGCGGTCGTCACCGATCACACGGGTGAGCACCGACTCGGCCAGCACCACGTCCAGTCGCAACGGAGCATCCGCCCTGGTCACCAGAGCTTGCCTGGCCGCCGACACCCGCAGCCTGCGCTCGAGCTCCGCCTCGGTCAGCCCGGGGATCGTCTGCTCCAGCAGCGCTTTCGTGTAGTCCTCGGTCTGCAACAGGACGGGGACGAGGCCGTCCTCGTAGAGCGCGAGCCCCGACGCGGCTTCCTCGAGGCCGATGTAGACCTCGAATCCCTCCGCGATCACGTCGCCGTAGCTCGTCCACCAACCCCGTGCTTTGGTTTCGCGAGCCAACGCGGCCAGCGGTTCGACCAGATCGGCCGGCGCGCCGTACACCTTGCACATGGCCTCGACGTCGAGGCTGCGCAACGACGTCTGCCCCGTTTCGATCCGCCAGATCTTCGCTTCCGACCACTCCAGTTGCGCCGCCGCGGTTCTGGTTGTCATCCGCGCACGATTGCGCAGGTCACGTAAGTGCCTGCCCAACTGCCTGCGCGGCATCGTGGAACCGGTGACGCCCTGTGGTGAAGCCATACTTCCCCCCTGTATCCGAACTCCGGTCTCCGGACAGAACTTACGGAGACCGACCTACGCAGCCGACATATCCGGATCTGCGTACGGATTGTTTCACAATGAATCGGACACCGCGCAAGACCTATTTTTTCTTGCGGAACCGCCAGAACTGCACCGCACGAACGTCTTCGGAGAGCTGACTCACCGGCTCGGCGACATCGGACAGCGCCTGGAACAGGCCGTCGGCCAGATCACTGATGTGTTCGACGCGGCCGGCCAACCGGGCGGCGTTGTCGGCGAACTCGAGCATCAGGCGGACCGAGGCCGCGATGGTGAGCCCCAACGGGATCGACACCAGCGCGGCGAGCACCCCCAGCACCGCGGAGGCTTTCCACATCAGCACGGTGAAGGCGATCGGCAGGCCGATGCCGAAGGACGCGACGCCGAGCACGTACGCCAGCGGTAGCAAAGTCCTGGTCGCGGGCCTGCGGAACTGCACATCCAGCAGCGAACGGGCGGCCTCGGCGGCCCACTGTTTGGCCGAACCGGTACTGCGGAACGGCTCTTCGAACCCCGCGTCGCGCGCCAGATCGGCTTCGTAGGAGACTTCACCGGCACGATCGGGCCGCTTGCCACCGGCCTCTTTCCAAGAGAGCCAACGGGATTCGGCGTCGAATTCCTCGACATCCTCGTCGTTCGACTCGGGAGTGCCAGGCGCTTCGGTCATGCTTCGAATCCTGCCCGCTTTCGACCCCGACGCCAACCTGTCGGCACCGTACCTGCGATAGCGAAGGTTACCGGACTGAGACGAAGCAGACACTCTCGAATATTTTTCGGTAACGGCGTAACGAGTCGGCCACCTCCCGCCGATACGCCCATGAACGCAGGAACAGAGCTCTTCGGGGAATGGAGAACACAGTGCGCACGACGTTTCCGACCACCACTACGGCCGCCGACAAAGGTGCCGCCGCGCAGGAGTACACCGCGCGTGGATGGACGGTCGCTGAAACCACCAACGGTCTGTGCTTGATCACCGACGACGAGGTCTCGGCCATCGAGATCACCGGTGAGATCGCGGGCGACGTTCGCCGCTTCCTGCGCGCCAACAACCTGTCCGGCCCCGTGATCGAGATCCCGGGCCAGGAGCGTCGCGAGATCCACCTGGTCACCGGTGTCCGCAAGGCCGCCATGGCGATCGAGGCCATGCGTGAGGCAGGCGTCATCGTGCACACCGACGGCGCCAGCATCCCGCTGCCGCCCACCCAGCTCGCCGCGGGCAGCGCCTCCTGGGGCGTCGCCCCCACCGAGGCTCGCTGGATCCCGCCGGTCGTCGCCCTCGGTGCGGCCGTTCGCTCGGCAATGGCCCGCAGGCAGACCGGCAAGCTCTTCACCCCTGTTTCACCCGGCGGGGAACGTGACGGTCGTGCGGTAATCCGGCCAACAGGGACTTCGCGGGCCGATCGGCCCCACCCGGCACTCCTATCGTTGATCACTCGTAAATCC
>NZ_JBHWZY010000414.1:0-6015 GCF_042727815.1 Nocardia sp. NPDC060220 | reverse complement strand
ATCCGTAACCGAGGACCTCGATCCCGCGTTCGGCCATGCGCGGCGCGACGCGCTGGGCCAAGGCGAGCGAACCGGGATCGTCGAGACACACCACCAGCAGGCCGCCGGGGGCCAGCCGGTCGGCGAAGTCGTCGAAGACCTGGATGTAGGCCTCGTCGGTGCCGAAGTAGTCCAGATGGTCGGATTCGATATTGGTGACCACCGCGACGTCCGGGTCGTATTGCAGCAGTGAGCCGTCGGACTCGTCGGCTTCGGCGACGAAGATGTCACCGCTGCCGTGGTGGGCGTTGGTGCCCGCCTCGTTGAGCTCACCACCGACCGCGAACGACGGGTCGGCGCCGCAGTGCTGCAACGTGACGATCAGCATCGAGGTGGTCGAGGTCTTGCCGTGGGTGCCCGAGACCAGCAGGGTCCTGTGCCCGCGCATCAGCGCGGCGAGCACGGTCGGGCGCATCAGCACGGGGATGTCGCGCCGATTCGCCTCGACCAGTTCGGGGTTGGTCTTCGGAATGGCGGCGTAGGTGGTGACCACGACCGTCGGGCCGCCGGGCAGCAGGTCGAGCGCGTCGGCGGCGTGCCCGATGCGCACCTCGGCGCCACGGGCCCGCAGCGACAGCACCCCACGGCTCTCGCGGGCATCGGAGCCGGACACCTTGCCGCCGCGCGAGAGCAGGATGCGCGCGATACCGGACATGCCCGCACCGCCGATGCCGACCATGTGCACGCGTTCGAGTTCGGGTGGCAGGGCCGCGCCCGCGGACTCCCCGATCTGCTGGTCCGGCTCGCTCATCGGGCGACCTCGGTGACGATCCTGGCCACCGTGTCGGCAGCGTCGCGATGGCCTGCGCCTGCGGCGGCGCGGCTCATCTGCGCGAGTCGAGCGGGGTCGAGCAGCAGCGGAATCACCTCATCGATCACGTATTTCGGGGTCAGCTCGGCGTCGGCCACAATTGTGCCACCACCTTGCGCGACCACTGGTCGGGCGTTGAATTCCTGTTCACCGTTGCCGTGCGGCAGCGGCACATAGAAGGCGGGCAGGCCGACCGCCGACACCTCGGCCACGGTCATCGCACCGGATCGGCACACCACCGCGTCGGCGGCGGCGTAGGCCAGGTCCATCCGCGACAGGTAGGGCACCGCCACATAGGGGGCGGGCGCGGCGGCGGTGCTCACCTCGACGCTGTTCTTGGGGCCGTGCGCGTGCAGCACCGAGACGCCCGCGGCCGCGAGTTGCGGTGCGGCGCCGGAGACGGCCTCGTTGAGACTGCGCGCGCCCTGCGAACCACCGAACACCAGCAGCACCGGCCCCTCGGCGGGCAGGCCGAAGTGCGCGCGAGCTTCGGCGCGCAACGCGGCACGGTCGAGTCCGGTGATGGACGCACGCACCGGAATGCCGACGACCTGCGCACCCGCCAGCCCCGAATCCGGAACAGCGGCGAGCACTTTCGCGGCGAGTTTCGCGCCGACCTTGTTGGCGACGCCGGCCTTCGCGTTGGCCTCGTGCACGATCACCGGCACCTTGCGCCGGCGACCTAACAGCCCGCCGCGCGCGGCGAGATACGCGGGCAGCGCGACGTAGCCGCCGAACCCGATGATCACGTCGGCCTGCACGTCGTCGATCACCGCCCTGGTGGCCTTGACCGAGGCGAGTACCCGGCCGGGCAGCCGCAGCAGGTCGGCGGAGGGCTTGCGCGGCAACGGCACCGGCGGGATCAGCTCCAGAGGGTACCCACGTTCGGGCACCAGTTTCGTCTCGAGTCCACGCTCGGTACCCAAGGCGGTCACCCGGATCGAGTCGTCGAGTCTGCGCAGCGCGTCGGCGACAGCCAGCGCGGGTTCGATGTGGCCTGCGGTTCCTCCGCCTGCGACGATCACCGACAACCCGGATCGCGGGTTACTCACCTGGATCTACCTCGTTCTCTCTGTATCGAATTCGATCTCGCGAAAGCCTGCGTGGTCATGCTCCGCCGCCTCCGCCGGTCCGCCGTTTCACCGGGCGGTGTGGCATCGGGTAGGTCGGCTCCCACGCTCTTGTCGACCGTAGCGAACTCGTGCCGCGGCTTTCCGGCACCCGTCGCCTGCGATCGGCGGGCGGCTGGCGGCGAGGGGCCTGACGTGGTCGTTCGGTTCGGGCGCGCGGCGCCACTTTGCGCGGCGCCGGCGGGGTGTACACCTCGGGCACCGGTAGTCGGAGCAGCCTGCTGAGCCTGCCGTCCTGACCTGCCTTCAACGCCGACACCGCTTCGGGTTCGTGCCGGGCGGCGCTGGCGATGATGCCGAACATGAACAGCGTGATCGCCAGCGACGAACCACCGGCCGAGACGAGCGGCAACTGCAGACCGGTCACCGGCAGCAGCCCGACGACATAGCCGATGTTGATCAGTGCCTGCGCGGTGATCCAGGTGGTGGCGGTCGCGGTGAGCAGGCGCAGGAACGGGTCGACCGAGCGCAGTGCGATGCGGATACCCGCGTAGACGAACAGGGCGAGCAGCGCCAAGACCAGCATGCAGCCCAGGAAGCCGAGTTCCTCGCCGATGATGGCGAAGATGAAGTCGTTGTGCGAGTTGGGCAGGTAGCTCCACTTCGCGCGGCTCTGTCCGAGGCCACGGCCCCAGATACCGCCGTCGGCGAGGGAGTACTTGGCTTGACGCGCCTGGTAGTTGACCCCCTGCGGATCGTCACCGGGATTGAAGAACGCGCGCACACGGTCGGAGCGGTACCCGGCCGACAGTGCCAGCACGGAAGCGGCGACCAGACCGGTCACCATGATCCCGACGAACAGTCGCGCCGGCAGCCCGCCGAACCACAGCAGCGCCATCAGCACGATGCCGAGGGCGATGGTGGTCGACAGGTTCGGCTCGAGCACCACCAGCAGGCACACCAGCAGACCCGCGGGCACCAGCGGCACCAGGATGTCCTTGAGCTGGGCGCCCCGGCGCGAGGCGAGCAGGTGCGCACCCCACACGATCAGGGTCACCTTGACGACTTCGGAGGGCTGGATCGACAGCGGGCCGATGTCGAACCAGCGGCGCGCGCCGCCGTGGATCGCGCCGATGCCCGGGATGAGCACCAGCACCAACGCGAGCACCGAGATGCTGAAGATCGGGAACGACCACTGGCGCAAGAACCGCAGCGGCAACCGCAACGCCACATAGAAGGCGATGGCACCGAGCCCGGCGAACATGGCCTGCTGGATGAACAATGCGTAGGCCGAACCACCACCGGCGTAGGCCTCGACGCTCGACGCCGACAGCACCATCACCAAACCCAGCACGGTGAGCAGGGTCGCGATGGTGACGATCAGATGGAACGACGCGAGCGGCCGGGCCAACCACGCACCGAAGCGCTCCCCCGCCCAATTCGGCTGCCCCGAACTCTTGCGGCGAGTACTCGCGCCCGCCTGGCCCTTAGCGACCCGGCTGTCGTCCACGCTGCCCCGGCTCTTAACCACGCTGCCCCCTCTTGGGCGGTGACTGCTCGGCCGGGCGCGCCTTCGTCACAGCGCCCGCCCGATGTCACCATCTTCCAGTGCCGTCACCGCATCCACGAAACAGCGTCCGCGATGGGTGTAGTCGTCGTACATGTCGAGGGAAGCGGCCGCGGGCGCGAGCAGGACAGTGTCTCCGGCGCGAGCCAGACCCGCCGCGGCGCGCACCGCGCGGCCCATGACCGCCTCGGCTCGCTGCGATCTCGACGACTCCATGTCTGCATCGTCTCCCGCATCCAGCTCGATGACCGGGACTTCGGGTGCGTGTCGCGTCATCGCGGCGGCGATCACCGGCGCGTCGGCCCCGAACAGCACCGCGCCGACCAGCCGGTCACCGATCTCTTCGATCAGATCGTCGACACTTGCGCCCTTGAGCAGACCGCCCGCCACCCAGACCACCTGCGGGTGCGCCATGATCGCGGCGCGCGCGGCGTGCGGGTTGGTGGCCTTGGAGTCGTCGATGAACTCCACACCGCCGAGTTCGCGCACGAACGCGGTGCGGTGCGGGCCCACCTTGTGTTCGGCGAGGCCTTCCTTGACGAACTGCGGCGCCACGTCGATGGCCCTGGTCAGCGCGGACGCGGCCAGCGCGTCGGCGATGCCCGCGGGTCCCGGCGGGCTGATGTCGCTGGTCTCGGCGAGGATCGCGGCCTTGGTGAAGGCGCGGTCGAGGAGTTTGCCGTCGACCACACCCAGCTCGCCGTCGGCGGGAACACCGATCCGGAAGCCGACGGTGCGCCGCGCCTTGGCCTTGCGGGCCAGTGCGCCCGCGACCGGGTCGTCGAGGCCGACGACACCGACGCGACCGGTCAGCGCGCGGGCCTTCGCCGCGGCGTAGGCATCGAGACCGCCGTGCCAGTCCAGGTGATCCTCGGCGACATTGAGCACGACGCCTGCCTCGGGTCGCACCGACGGCGCCCAGTGCAGCTGGAACGAGGACAGCTCGACGGCGAGAACCTGCGGGCCGGGGTTGCGGCGCAGTGCGTCCAGGATCGGCAGGCCGATATTGCCGCAGGCCACGCTGGAGATGCCGGCGGCGCGCAGGATCGAATGCGTCATCTGGGTGGTGGTGGTCTTGCCGTTGGTGCCGGTGATCACCAGCCATTTGCGGACCGGCCCGTAGATGCGGGCCTGATCGACCCACCAGGCGAATTCGACGTCGCCCCAGACGGGCACGCCCTCGGTGACCGCCGAGACCAGCACCGGCGAATCCGGTCGCCAGCCCGGGCTGGTGATCACGAGCGCGAACCGGCTCAGGTCGGCGCTTTCGAGTTCGACGCTGGTGGCGATCTCGAGGCCGAGTTCGGCGGCCTCGGCGAGCGCCTTCGCGCCGTTGTCGGTGACCACGGGGTGGGCGCCGATATCGCGCAGCGGTTCGATCAGCGAGCGCCCGGAGACGCCCCAACCGGCGACGAGAACGTCGCGGCCACGCAGGAATTCGAGCATCGGGCCCGGGGAACGCAGGGCGCGGGGCGAGTGTTCGACCATGTCTCTACTCACCCGACCTGTGACAGATATTCGCTGTAGAACAGGCCGAGGCCCACTGCGGCGGAGATGCCCGCCAAAATCCAGAACCGGATGATCACCGTGGTTTCGGCCCACTTACTCAACTCGAAGTGATGGTGGAACGGCGCCATCTTGAACAACCGATTGCGCGTGGTGCGGTACACCGCCACCTGCAGCATGACCGATGCCGCCTCGGCGACGAACAGCGCACCGATCACGGCCATCAGCAGCTCGGTGCGGGTGGTGATCGACAGACCGGCGATCAGGCCGCCGAGGGCCAGCGAACCGGTGTCGCCCATGAAGATTCGCGCGGGCGCGGCGTTCCACCACAGGAATCCGATACACGCGGCGGCCGCGGCGGCGCAGACCAACGCCAGGTCCAGCGGGTCGCGCACGTTGTAGCACCCGGCTTCGGGACTGGTGGAGCAGGAGTTGCGGTACTGCCAGAAGGTGATGATCACGTACGCGCCGAGCAGCAGGCTCATCGAACCGGCCGCGAGACCGTCGAGGCCGTCGGTCAGGTTGACCGCGTTGGACCAGGCCACGACCAGGAACAGCACCCAGACGACGAAGATGATCGCGCCCATCGACACCGTGTTCCAGTCGCGCACGTACGACAGGTGCTTGCTGGCAGGGCTGAGCCCGTCGGTGCTGCGGAACTGCAGGGCCAGCACCGCGAAGATGACCGCCGCGGCGGTCTGCCCGATGTACTTGCCCGCGGCCGAGAGCCCGAGGTTGCGCTGCTTGCGCAGCTTGATGAAGTCGTCGAGGAAACCGACGACGCCGAGCGCGGTGGTGAGCCCGAGCACGAGCAGACCCGACGCCGTCGGACCCTCCGCGTCGTAGCCGATGCCGATCAGGTGCGAGCCGAGATAGCCCGCCCACATACCGATCAGGATCGCGACACCGCCCATGGTCGGGGTGCCGCGCTTGGCCTGGTGACTGGCCGGGCCGTCGACCCGGATCTCCTGGCCGAAGCCCTGTCTGGCGAACACCCGAACCAGCAACGGCGTCAGCAGGAT
>NZ_JBHWZY010000413.1:0-6020 GCF_042727815.1 Nocardia sp. NPDC060220 | reverse complement strand
CGTCCGCACCGTAGGTGCTCTTGACAGTCGCGGCCTCGCGCTGAATTTCGGGACCGGCGAGGCGCGGAAGACCCTGCAGGGCATCGGGTTCGGTCAACCGTACCGAATCGCTCTCGATACCGAACAGCGGTTTCAGGTGCTGGAGGCCACCACCGGCCAACGTCAACCCGATCACCGCGCCGACCGCGCTCGCGATGACGATCCACCGATTCCGGCGGACCCAGGAGTGTTGATCGGGTGTCGTTCGGTCGGTGGTGTCCATGGACGTCCCTTCATGACGACGGCACCCAGACCATAACTGCCCGAGTGGAATTCAGATCATGTTTACCGAACCACTATCCGTTCGGCGACCTACCGCTACCACGATCGCCGCGAATATCGACGCCCGATGGCATGGCCCCCGGCTCAAAGCGAGCGCCGGCGAATGGACCTGGCGGTTTCGTCCGTGGTAGGAGAGTTGTCATGTCCTCGTCATCGTCCGTTCTCCGGAGAACCGGCTCGCCTGTACCCGATGTGAGCTCCGCGGGGCGGTGTCAGGGGCTGTGACCGATGTTGACGCCGATTCGACCGAGCAGACTCGTCTCAGCACGGCAACGCGAACCAACCGTGAGTTGGAGTACCGCTTCGATCTGGACGGGTTGCGGGGTCTCGCGATCGCGTTGGTCGTCGTCTTTCATGTGTGGTTCGGTCGTGTTTCCGGGGGTGTAGACGTCTTCCTGGTGCTTTCGGGGTTCTTCTTCACGGGCTTGCTGCTGCGCCGAGCGGAGTCGCCGGAGCCGTTCTGGGCATGGTCGGTCGTGCGCCGCACTCTGCGGCGGCTCGTCCCGGCCATGACGGTCGTGTTGGCGGCGGTTGTCGTCGCGACGGTGGTGTTGCTGCCGTATACGCAATGGTCGACGGCGGCGGCGCAGGTTCTGTCCTCGCTGTTCTACTACCAGAACTGGCAGCTCGCCCTGACCTGGTCGGACTACCTGGCCGCCGATCCTTCGGTCAGTCCGCTGCAACATCTGTGGTCGATGTCGGTGCAGGGGCAGTTCTATCTGGCCGCGCTGCTGACGGTCGCGGCTGTCGCCTGGTTGTGCGCGCGGCTCTCACGACCTGGTCGGATTCGCGCGACCATCGGCGCTGTCGTGGTCGCGGTGTCGGTGACCTCGTTCGTCTACGCGGCCTACGGCGTCGCCACGAACCAGGGGTGGAACTACTACGACAGCTTCGCGCGTGGGTGGGAGTTGCTGGTCGGCGCCGGGCTCGCCGTCGTCGCGCCGACGCTGATGTTGTGGCGACAGGTGCGCGTCGCGCTGTCGGTGTTCGGTGTTCTCGGTGTCGTGCTGTGCGGGTGGCTCATCATCGACGGCGCCAACCGGTTTCCCGGCCCCGCGGCCCTGCTCCCTGTCTGCGCGACCGCTGCGGTGATCCTCTCGGTGACCCAGCTGCGGTTCGCCGACTGGCCGTTACCGAACCGGCTACTGGCGCATCCGGCCATGCGGTGGCTCGGCGATATCGCCTATCCCCTGTACCTGTGGCACTGGCCGATCCTGATCTTCTTCCTCACCGAACGCGGGAACACCCACGCCGGTCTCGTGGGCGGCACCGGGGTGATCGGGCTGTCTGTTGTGCTGGCCTGGATGACACACCGCTGGATCGAACAGCCACTGCGGCAGCGCACTTCACCAGCCGACAGCAACGATGCCGGGGACGCACGATCGCGGCACCTCGTCGCGTCCGCGGTCGCGGTGTTGCTGGCGGCGACCATCACCGTCACCGCCGGTTGGCAGTTCGCAGTGGTCCAGGTCAAGCCACCGGTCGCGGCCGGGGAGCTCGACCCGGCACTGTACCCGGGTGCGGAGGCGCTGGCCTCCGGCGCTGCGACACCCGACGAGCCGATGCAACCCACCGTCTTCGCCGCGCCCACCGAAGTCCCCCCGCCCACGGCGGACGGATGTATCGCGGACTGGGACACCCGCGACGTCGTCACCTGTACCTATGGCGACCCGGATGCTGATCGAACACTGGCACTGGTCGGGAGCTCCCATGCCGAACACTGGCTGCCCGCGCTCCAGGTGCTCGCCACCGAACACTCGTTCCGCATCCAGGTGTACTTGAAGATGGGCTGCCCGCTCACGCTGGCCGACGACGCCAGCTACAAGGGCGAGCCCATCCCGGACTGCCGGGACTGGTCGGCCGAAGTGATCGACCGCCTCGATGCCGACCGCCCCGACTGGGTGTTCACCACCGGTACCCGGCCCCGCGACGAGGGCGGCGACGAGACGCCCGCCGACTATCTCCACGTCTGGGCGGCACTGTCGGACCGCGGTCTCAACGTGGTCGCCATCCGCGACACCCCCTGGCTGCGCCGCGGAACCGTCCGATACAAGGCCACCGATTGCTTGGCAGGCGGCGGGAACCGAACCAGCTGCGGCATGCGCCGCGAGGACGCGCTCGACCCGGTCAACCCAGGACTGGAACCGGCCTCGGCGTTTCCCAGTGTCTTCCCGATCGACCTGACGGACGCAGTCTGCGAACCCGCGCTCTGCGCGGTGGCCGAAGGCAACATCCTGATCTATCACGACGAACACCACCTGACCGCGAGCTACTCCCGATCCCTGGCCGGACCACTCGGACGGGAGCTGCAACCGATACTCGGGTGGTGGTGAGGAACGCCGCTGGATCCGACCGCCTCATCTCGTCGTCGACCGACAGCGGGAACGATACGGAGCAGATATCGAGAGGAGATCTACCAATGGCACACGGAGGCAAGCGTCGCATTGCCGGTCTCGGTGTGCTCGCGGTGTTCATCCTCGCCCTGGGATATCGCGCCACGGATCTGTCGGTACCGGCCGAGACGATCGCTGTGGAAGCATCGGCGATTCCGCCATCCCCGGTGCGCATCAACTACGGAAACTCACCGGAGACATTCGGCGACCTCTACCTGCCACCGGTATCGAACACGCGACTGCCCGTGGTGGTGCTGATCCACGGCGGCGGATGGGCGCAGAACCGGACCCTCGCGCAATTCGACGCCCATGCCCGTGTGCTGGCAGGCGACGGCGTCGCCGTGTGGAACATCGAGTATCGCCGAGTGAACGGCGGCGGCGGATGGCCGGTCACACTCACCGATGTCGACGACGCCGTCGACGCGCTGGCGAACATCGTCGCACCACGCCTCGGTAACCTGCTCGACCTACAGCGGGTTCACCTCGCCGGACACTCGGCCGGCGGCCACCTCGCCGCCTGGACCGCCGGACACCGATCGGCCGAACCACCGAGACATCCCGCGATTCGCATCCGCAGTCTCACCCTCATGGCGGCGGTACTCGACTTGGATCTGGCCGTCACCGAGAGCCAGGATTCGTTCGTCCCGAAGCTCCTCGGCGGTATACCGGCGGAGGTACCCGACCGCTACCGCAACGGCTCCCCCATTCACCGCCTCCCGGCGAACGACACTCATATCACCGCATTACACGGCGAGAACGACCGCGTTGTGGCGCCGCTACAAAGTCACCGCTACGTCGAAGCTGTCACTCGCGCCGGCGGCATCGCCGACCTACGAATCCTGCGCGGTACCGGACACGGTGAATTCGCCGACGCCGAGTCTGCTGCATGGAACACAGCGCGCGACACCATCATCGGCTACGTCGGCACCATCAACTGACGCTCCGCTCGCACGACCGCCGGCACACCGTGGTGCTGACCACGTCACTCGAAGTAGACCGCATAGTCGCCGAAAGGGACCTGGCCGGTCGGGCTCGCTGTGATCGCGTCGGCGACCTGCGGGGGCATGGGAGCCCAGTAGGCTGGCATCTCCGCCGCCAGGGCCGGGTTCAAGATGTAGATCAGTGCGAAGTTCACAATCCACAGCGGCGGGGCCATCGACATGCCGACCTCGGCGCTCACGCCGCCCTTGGTGTTGGTCACCAGCTGCGCCGCGCCCGAAATCTGTTGCGCCGCGAAGCCGTAGGCAGCTTGCACCGTGTAGGCCGATCGGTAGAGCGCGACCAGAGTGCGCAACGCGCCGTTGTCGCGCAACCACGTTCCGACGTAACCGCCGGGCGCGAGCAAGGTGTTCACCTGCCTGGTCGGCGCGTCCACGTTGGCTGGGCTCTCCAACAGCCCACCGGGGTTCACATACAGTCCGTAGCTGGCCAGCACCGAGGGCGTGCGCTGCCCGTTGACCTCGGAATAGAGAGGGCGGCCGACCGTATTGGTGAGGATCTCGACGCAGGCGACGATCACCTCGGCCGCCTCGCGGCTGCCGCCGACGCCGCCGCCGGTGCTGAGGTCACGATATTGCTGCTCGGTCAGCGCGTCGGCTCTGTCGAGACCCACCTGACCGGCGATCGTGTCGGCCAATGCCTGACCGAGCGGCTGGTTGAGCTGCTCCGGACTCGTCATCAGCGGTGGTGCGACGTGTTCGTAGGCGGGCGCACCGGCGAAGGGGATCGCGAATCCGGTGTCGGAGGTGTTTGCCATGGGTTGCCCTGAGACGGTCTGGGTAGCCGTCAAGGAGAGCAGGCACGCACCGATCAGTGCCAGAACCGAGATGACTCCGCGGCGGGCGGACGATCCGCGCCGATGCCCCGGGCTCGCTATCCGCGTGGTACCCATCGTCGACCTCTCAGAGCATTGTCGTAGGAGGTGGAACCTATTTCCAAGTCAGTCAAAGCCGTGTCCGGCGCCCCTGTCAAGCCCCGCGCCGCGCCGCGAAGGACGCGCGCACGTCCCCCTGATCGGATCGACGGACCAGCTCACTCACTCGCGGAAATATGCCATTGCGGATAAATTGCCGTTGAGACTGCTGGTGCTCGTTCGCTGCACCCCTCCGCGGAAGTTGAACATCGGTACTGTGCGTGTATGAAGCAGGAGCCGTCCGGTTACGAACTCTCGTTGGCGCGCATCGCTCCTGTGCGGCGCTGGGACGATCGGGACAGGGCCCTGCACAGCAATTCCCCGATTGTCGACCGCTCGACTGCGGCGTTCCGGGAGGCCTACTACGCCGAGGACTCCCGGCGTGCGCGGCGAGCACACGAGGAATTCGATGCGCGGAGTTGGGAATTTGTCATCGATCCGGCCATCGACGAGTGGGCGCGAGCATGGGTCGTCGGCGCACCGGCGGCGTTGCAGCTACGCCAGTCGACGTTTCCGGACTGGGCCGACCTGCTCGGTTTCCGCACCCCCGACTTCGAGATCGAATCGGCACTGGAAGCACTGATCAACCGTGCGGCGGCCAGCGGTCTGGTGCGCTCTCCCCACCCGGGCGTTCTCGCTACGGCCTACTCCAGTCGTCATCCGTACACCGAACTCACCGACGGAGTGGGCTATGGCTTCTATCCGGCGGACACCGAAGAACTGATCGTCCACGGGTCGGCCGCAGTGCGATACGAAGACTTCGACAGCAGGCCTGAACACGGTCCGGGTGCCGTCGTTGCCGCGATCCGATTGGTGATGGATACCTTCCAACAGCCTCGTCCTGGGCATATGCAGCCTGGGAGATTTTGGCAGCCCCCAGGTTGAGCAGGTCGGGGGCAAAAGATCCGCTCGTAACACCCGATCTCGGCGACTGCCGGTCAGCTTGTCCCGGTTCGGCGGGGGGCGGCGGTGAGGCTGTGGACGAGCAGGTCGATGACGGCTCGCTTGCCCGCGTCGTCGCGCTGATGGGTCAGGAGGCCTTCGATGACGAAGGTCCCGATGGCGGTCATGGCGGCGAGGTCGGCTTCGGCGGCGCCTGCCCTGCGGAGGTCGTCGGCGAACAGGGCGTCAGCCAGCTGGTGGAACCCGGTGTGCCAGGTGCCGATGGCGGGAGAGGCCGGAGCGCGGGTGTGCACGGTGTTGACGAGCCCGTGTAGCCGTTCCAGCTGGTCGACCACCCACAGCAGCCGGTCGTTGAGCGGCAGGCCGTCGACCGACGCATAGGTCGCGAGCGCTTCGGCCAGGAGGCGATCCAGGACGGCGATGAGCAGCTCGTCCTTGTCTCGGAAGTACCAGTAGACCGTATTGACGGTGACTCCTGCGCTCTTGGCGAT
>NZ_JBHWZY010000412.1:0-6025 GCF_042727815.1 Nocardia sp. NPDC060220 | reverse complement strand
GAACCCGCGCCGGGTCCAGTTCCTGCCCCTCGGCGGGGACGACGTAACCGATCAACTGGTCGACGTCCCTGGCGTGGCGATGCACCGCGGCTGCCGCCTGGGCGACACCGGGATGACGGAGCAGCGCCGATTCCACCTCACCCAATTCGATACGGAAACCACGCAATTGGATCTGCGCGTCGGCGCGTCCGCGGTAGTCCAGTTCCAGTCCGTGCCCGCCGCGATGCCACCGCCCGACATCACCGGTCCGGTACAGGCGGCTACCCGGCGTGCCGAACGGATCGGCCACGAACCGTCCCGAAGTGAGCGCGCCCGCCCCGTGGTAGCCGCGCGAGAGCTGGCCGCCGCCGACATAGAGGTCACCGGTGACGCCGACCGGCACCGGCCGCAAGCGCTCGTCGAGCACGTACACCCTCAGGCCGGGCAGGGCGCGCCCGATCCCGCCGCCCGCCTGATCGACCTCGGCGTAGCTGACATGCACGGTCGTCTCGGTGATGCCGTACATGTTGACCAGGGTCGGCGTACCCGCCGGGTGGGCGAGGAACCAGCCGGTCAGCCGGGACGGGTCGAGCGCTTCGCCGCCGAACACGATGTAGCGCAAGGCGAGGTCGGCGCCACCCGCGCCGTGGTAGCGGCGCTCCGCGTCGACGAATCCGTAGAACGCCGACGGGGTCTGGCTGAGCACGGTGACCTCCTCGCGCGCCACGAGCTCGACGAAAGCATCGGGCGTGCGCGTGGTGTCGTAGTCGACGACCACCAGGCGACCGCCCGAGAGCAGGGCGCCCCACATCTCCCAGACCGCGAAATCGAAAGCGTAGGAATGGAACAGTGTCCAGACATCGTCGGGCCCGACGTCGAACTTCTCCGCGGTGTGGGTGAGCAGGGTGACCACATCGCGGTGGGTGACCGCGACACCCTTCGGCCGACCGGTGGAGCCCGAGGTGTAGATCATGTAGGCGATGTTGTCGGGTAGCGCGGCAACGTTCTGCGCACTGTCGACGACGTTCTCGTCATCCACAAGGACTGTCGGCCCGGCGAATTCGGGTGTCTGCGATACCATCGCCGATGTGGTCAGCATCGCTACCGGTCGTGCGTCGTCGAGCACGAACCGGAGCCGCTCGGCCGGGTACGTCACATCCACGGGCAGATAGCCCGCACCCGACATGACCACGGCCAGCAGCCCGATCGCCAACTCGGCCGAGCGCGGCATCGCGACGGCGACCAGTGTTTCGGGGCCCGCACCGGAGGCGATCAACTGGGCGGCAACAGACTTCGCGCGCCGATCCAGTTCCGCGTAGGTCAGGACCGTCGTCCCATCGGTCACCGCGACCGAATCCGGGGCCACCGCCACGCGCCGTGCGAACAAGCCACCGATCGTTTCCTCGGGAACGTGCGCGCCGGCCACGCCTGCCGCATCGAGAACCTCGTAGCGCTGGCTCGATTGCATGAACTCGATGTCACCGATGATCGCCTGCGGATTCGCGGTCACCGCCTCCAGGATGCGCAGATACCACTGCGCGAACCGCTCCATCGACTCTTCGACGAAAAGGTCTGTCGCGTAGGTCAATCGGCCGAGTGTACCCAGCGGGTGACCGTCGGCGGCGAACCGCTCGACCAGCTTCACATTGAGATCCGACTGCGCCTGATCGACATAGTCCTCGACCGGTTCCACCGAGATCCCCGGTAGTTCGAGCACCACCTCATCGAGATTCTGGTAGTCGATCGTCACCTGGTACAGCGGCAGATGCGCGGTCGAACGCGGCGGATTGAGCGCCTCGACGACCTGCTCGAAGGAGACCTCCGCGTGTGCGAGGGCAGCCAGGTCGGCTGCTCGGACGTCGGCCAGAAGCGCGTCGAACGGCTGATCGGCAGAGACCTCCGTCCGCAGGACGACAGTGTTGACGAACATGCCGATCAGGTCGTCGAGTTCACGTTCCCCGCGCCCGGAGACCGGGGTACCGACCGCGATGTCGTGGGTATTCGCCAGCCGTGCCAGCAGCACGGCCAGCGCGGCGTGAGCCACCATGAACGGCGTCGCGCCCGCGACCCGCGCCACCGCGGCGATCCGCTCCTGCAGCGATGCCTCGATGTCGAAGTCGATGGTCCGGCCGCGCATCGACGCGACCGGCGGACGCGGCATGTCGGTCGGCAGTTCGAGGAGTTCGGGCAGCCCGGTGAGGGTAACGCGCCAGTAGTCCAGCTGACGGGACAGCAGCGACTCCGGATCGTGCTCGTCGCCGAGCAGATCGTGTTGCCACAGCGCATAATCCGGATACTGGACCCTGAGCTGCGGCCACGCGGGCACGCTCGCGGTGATCACCGCGTGATAGGCGGCCGCGACGTCGCGGGCCAACGGAATCATCGAGAGCCCGTCCGCACAGATGTGGTGCACGGCGATCACCAGCACGTGATCATCCGAGCCGAGATCGAACAGTTCGGCCCGCACCGGCGGTGCCTCGGAGAACTGGAAACTCTTCGACAGCACCGCCGCTGCGGCCTTCGGCAGCACCGATTCCTCGATCGCGATCGGGATCAGTTCGGGCACGACCTCGTCGGCGTCGACGATCATCTGCCACGGTATACCGTCGATTACCGGGAATTTCGTGCGCAACGATTCGTGGCGGCCGATCACCATCGCGCAGGCTGTACGCAACGCGGGGATTTCCAGCTCGCCGGTCAGCCGGATCACCAGCGGCACGTTGTAGGCGCCGACAGAGGCGTCGAGCTGGTTGAGGAACCACATCCGTTGCTGAGCGGGCGAGAGCGGGATCAGGCCGGTGCCGGGTCGCCGGGTCAGCGTCGGGCGTTCGACGTGGTCGCGGCCGGTGAGCCGGGCGGCGAGGTCGGCCATCCGCGGGTACTCGAACAGGTCGCGCACCGCCACCCGGACGCCCAGCGCGGAGCTCAGGCGAGCGGTCAGCCTCGTCGCGGTCAGCGAATTGCCACCGAGGTCGAAGAAGTCGTCGCGCATGCCGACTCGGGGCAGGTCCAGCACTTCGGCGCAGATGTCGGCGACGAGGCACTCGGTCGGGTCGCTCGGCGCCAGATATCCGGCAGCGGCGAAACTCGGCATCGGCAGTGCGCCGCGGTCGAGTTTTCCGGTGGTGGTCAGCGGAAGCTGTTCCAGCACAACGCAGATGTCGGGAACCATGTGGGCCGGTAGCCGGCGGCGTGCCGATGCCCGCACGTGCTCGGGGTCGATCGTGTCGCCGATGAGGTAGCCGACGAGCCGGTCCGCGCCGTTGTCGTCGGTGCGCAGCACCGCTACCGCATGGGTGACCGATCGATGTTCGGCGAGGACGGCCTCGATCTCGCCGAGTTCGATCCGCTGGCCACGGATCTTGACCTGATGGTCGGTACGGCCGACGTAGTCGAGTGTGTGGGCGGCGGTCCATCGGACCCGGTCGCCGGTGCGGTACATCCGGGTGCCCGGATCGTAGGGGTTGGCGAGGAAGGTGGCGGCGGTCGCGCCGGGACGGCCGAGGTATCCGCGGGCGAGCTGGATGCCGCTGACATACAGTTCGCCGGTCACCCCGATCGGCACGGGCCGCAGGTGCGAGTCCAGCACCACCGCGGATGTTCCGCGAATCGGACCACCCAGGGTGATCGGTTCGGGCGGCGCGAGGGGATCGCTGATGGCGACCATGATCGTGGTCTCGGTGGGTCCGTAGCCGTTGAACAACTGGCGTCGTGGCGCCCAGAGCGCGGCGAGTTCGGCGGGCACGGCCTCGCCGCCGGCGACCAGAACCCTGAGGCTGTCCAGCCCGTCGGGTGCCATGGTCGCCAGCACGGTCGGGGTGAGGAAGGCGTGGGTGACCGCGTTGTCGCGGATGAGCCCGGCCAGCTCCGTGCCCGCGTAGGTGTCGGGCGGCGCGATGACCAGCGTCGCGCCGTGCGGGTGCGCCATCAGGACTTCGAGCATGACGGCGTCGAATCCTGGTGCGGCACACTGCAGCACCCGCGAATCGGGGCTGACCTGGTACCGGTCCCGTTGCTCGGCGGCGAAGTTCGCCATTCCCGCCTGGGTCACCGCGACGCCCTTGGGGGTGCCGGTGGTTCCGGAGGTGTAGATGACATAGGCCAGGTCGGTGTCGCGGACGGTCCGTGTCACCGCGCGCGAAGGTCGGCTCGCGATCTCGCGCTCGGCCGCCGGATCGTCGACGACCAGGCGTGCCCACTCCCCTTCCGGCACTCCCTCACTCACCTGCGCGACGGTCAGCACGACGTGGGCAGCACAGTCGGACAGCATGACCGCGAGCCGCTCTCGCGGGTTGCGTGGGTCGAGAAGCGCACACGCGGCACCGATCTCGGCGAGCGCCCAGATCGTGGTGATCAACGGGATCGACCGCGGCATGACCACCCCGACGGTGTCCCCCGCGTCGACACCGTGCTCGACCAGCCACTGCGCCAGCCGATGTGCTCGGCCATCCAGCTCGGTGAAGCTCACCGTCTCGGTCCCGGACGCAACCGCCACACCGTCGGGGTGTCGGGTCACGCCGTGGCGCAACAATTCGGTCAATGGTTCAGGAGCCACCCGTTCCGCGCCTCTGGCCGGGACGAGTGCCGCATGCTCGGCGGCTGACAGCAGGTCGATATCGCCGACGCGTCCGTTCGGGTCGGTAGCGACCGCACGCAGGACCCGCTCGACACGGTCGGCGAGCCCGGCGGCGGTCACACGGTCGACGCGAGCCGGCTGATACCGAAGGCGGATGTGCAAGGTGTCGGTCTGGTGGGCCTGCACGGTGATCGGGTAGTGCGCGGCATCGGTGCCGGCCACCCCCGCAACCCGCACTCCGTCGATGTCCGCGTCACCGAGTCCGCTGCTGTCGACCGGGTAGGACTCGAATGCCACCAGAGTGTCGAACAGCTGTCCGCCGCCGAGCGCGGCCATGATGCCGGACAGTTCGACGTGGTGGTGGTCGAGCAGCCGGGTCTTGTTCGCCTGCAACTGTTCCAGCGCCGCCACAATGGTCCGGTCACCGCGCACGAGAACCGGAACGGGCAGCGTGTTGATGAACAGCCCGATCATCGACTCGACGCCCGGCACCTCGGCCGGTCTGCCGGAGACGGTCTCGCCGAACACGATCCGCTCGCGGCCCAGCTGGTTGGCCAGCACCGTCGCCCACGCGAATTGCACAATCGTCGACATCGTGGCGCCCGAGGTGCGGGCGAGCTCGGTGAGAGCGGCGGTGATGTCGTCGTCGAGATCGATGCTCAGATCGGTCGGCACCTCGACAGTGGCCGCGCCGACCGTGTCGGCGATCAAGGTGGGTTCGGTGAAGCCCGCCATCGTGTCGCGCCAGATCTCGACACCGGCGGTGTTGTCGCGCCGGTCCAGCCAGGCCAGGTAGTCGCCGTAGGACGGCGCGGGCGGCAGCAGGGCGGCGTCCGCGCCTGCCGCGTACAGCCCGACCAGGTCGCGCAGCAGCAGCGGCAGTGACCAGCCGTCGAGCAGCAGGTGGTGCGCGGTCAGGATCAGCCGGAATTCGGTGGGCGCGACGGCGACGAGGACGAATCGCACCAGCGGCGGATCGGCCGGGTCGAAAGCCGTTTCGCGTTCGGCTGTCAGGATCTGTGGCAGTGCTGTCTCGGGGGCCTCGATGCGGCGCCAGTGCACGGCAGACTCCACCGGAATAGCCTGCGCAACAACACCATCGGACGTTCGGGTGAACGCCGCCCGCAGGTTCGGATGCCGATGCAGCAGGTCCGCCGCGGCTCGCCGCAGCCGCGCCTCGTCGACCGGCCCGGTGAGCGTCATCTCCGACTGCGCCGTGTACACATCGAGGTCGCCCGCGGCGAGCTCGGCGTGGAACAGCAGCCCCGCCTGCAACGGCGCCATCGACCAGACGGCCTCGATCGGTCCGTAGCGTTCGGTGAACACGTCGAGGTCCTGTTGGGTCAGGGCGACCAACGGGGTGTCGGAGGGGGACAGTCCCCAATCTTGTTCGCGTGCGGCCGCTTCCGCGATTTGCCCGAGGGCCGCCGTCCACTCGTCGAGGAGTTCGTCGACGTCATCACGATCGAG
>NZ_JBHWZY010000411.1:0-6056 GCF_042727815.1 Nocardia sp. NPDC060220 | reverse complement strand
GATCCCATCGGAATCGAGTGGCGGCAACTGCCAGACGATGTCTTCTTCGACATCGACGGCGAGGCGCGAATGATTCTGCTCAACAAGAGATTTCGCTCCGCGATGTTGGGCGGCCGCAATGGCAGCTTGAACGATGCGCCAATGCTCAAGGCGCTCATGTTCTTTCTGCTGCACGATGTGTTCGGCAAGGAACGAAATGGGTCCCGAATCAAGGACAATTTGGCGTTGTGGCAGTCGGTACTCATCTCGGCCGCCCGGGTCGAGCGCGATCAGGCAGGACTGTAGACATTGATGGAAATTCTGATGTCGCAGGCTGAGTCGACTCGGCTCGACCTGCACCGTGCGGTGCTTGCCGACCTGGCTGGGAGCAAGCCGAAGAGTCTCGCTCGGGCGATGGGCTATCAGGCATATGATCTGCCCGGTGCGCAGCCGTCGGCCAATGAAGAAGATTTCCGGTCCGCGTTGCTCGCGGCTGGTCCCAGTGATCAGTTGGTCGATATGTGGCGAAAGCAGCTGACACACTGGGATTTTGCGGAACATCCGAATTGGTCAGCCTCCGAACCACGGACAGACCAGCGGCGCACCGATATCTACGACCTGCTCGATCTGGAGCCGGGCACGCGCAAACTACTCGAAGCCTGCGCGCCGGTGATGAAGACTCCGCCGCCTGTGGTGATCAGCGAAAAATTCGAGCCCTGGTACCGGACCACCACGAAGTACGGCCGCGAATGGTACTGGCCTGCGTATCGAAACCTCTTGTCCTCCAAGGGTTGGTCCGATGACGCGGTCGCCGGTTTAGACATGGCCACCGACAGTGTGGTGGAGCGATTGTCGGACCCGTCGCGCCCCGAAGCCTTCCAGGCAAAAGGTCTTGTCGTCGGTTACGTTCAGTCGGGCAAGACCGCCAACTTTACCGGCGTGATCGCCAAGGCCGTGGACGCTGGATATCGGCTGGTCATCGTGCTCGGTGGCACCTTGAATCTGCTTCGCGCCCAGACACAGCGGCGACTCGATATGGAGTTGGTGGGTTGGGAGAACATTCTCCGCGGCGCCAGCGAGTTCGAGTCGGACTATGCCGACGATCCGGCATGGAATCAGGGAAAGTTCATAAAATTCGGTAGTCAGCCTGCTGCTTTGGGTGCCTTCGACATCGTCCGGATGACGACCCGCGATGACGACTACAAGAGCCTTCGACAAGGGATTGTCGCGCTCGAGTTCGAGAAGCAGCAACCCGCACTGCCACTGCACGACCCAGCCAACCTGCATCGTTCTTCTGCGCGGCTGATGGTGGTGAAGAAGAACAAGGCGGTCCTCGGCAAACTTGTTCAGGACCTGAAAAAGATCAAGACTCCGCTCGCTGAGATTCCTGTTCTGATCATCGACGACGAGTCCGACGAGGCGTCGGTGAACACCGCCCGGCAGAAGCCGGACGCCGAGCGCACTGCCATCAACAAGAAGATCTCCGAGTTGCTGACGATGCTGCCTCGGGCGCAGTACGTCGGGTATACGGCCACGCCGTACGCCAATGTGTTCATCGACCCGAGCGACGCTGCGGATATCTTCCCGAAGGATTTCATCGTCTCGCTCGAGCGGCCCCACAACTACATGGGTGCGCGCGACTTCCACGACCTCGACGATGACATCCCCGAGGACGAACGCACATTTGCCAACTCGAACGAGAAGGCCCACGTGCGCAGTGTTCAGGTCGATGGTCTGGACGAGGTCGATACCGCGACGCTGCGCCAAGCGATCGATATGTTCGTCCTCACGGCCGCGATGAAGCTGTATCGCGAGGAGCGGAGCGATCTCGGCGACGGGTTCTTCCAACACCACACGATGCTGATCCACGAATCGAGCTGGACCATCGATCATCGAGAAGTGCTGGGGCGCATCACGAAGCTGTGGTGGGATTCCGACTACTCGGGACCGAATGGACATGAACGGTTGCGGACATTGTTCGACAACGATGTGTCCGAGGTGTCGGCAGTCCGCGCAGACGGCCATGTCGTGCCGTCGAGTTATGCGGAGCTGCAGCCGTATATCGGGGCAGCCGTGTTCCGGATCGGGGGAGACCAGAAACCGATCATCGTCGTCAACAGCGACAAGGACATCGAGACCGGTGAAGCGGATTTCGACAAGCGGCAGATCTGGAAGATCCTGGTCGGCGGCCAAAAGCTCTCCCGAGGCTTCACTGTGGAGGGACTCACGATCTCGTACTTCCTGCGTCGGGCGTCGAATATGTCGGCCTTGATGCAGATGGGGCGCTGGTTCGGATTCCGACCCGGCTACCGCGACTTGGTGCGTCTCTACATCGGTCGGGAGCAGCCTGGAACGGGTGTCAAGGGAATCGACCTGCTGCGCGCGTTCGAGGCTGTCTGCCGCGACGAGGATGCGTTCCGGCGTGAGTTGCAGCAGTACTCGGTCATGGTCGACGGAATACCGCAGGTAACCCCAGCGCAGGTGCCGCCCCTGGTTTCGCAGCATCTGCCGCAGCTGAAACCGGCCAGCCCCAACAAGATGTACAACGCGAAACTGGTCGAGGTGCGTTCGCCGGGAAAGTGGTTGGAGCCGACGGCGTATCCGACCTCTGCTGCGCAGTTGAAGCACAACACTGCTGTGTGGACCCCTGCGTTCGACGGATTATCAACGGAGATAACACGTTTCGCGTATCACTTTTCTGCGCAGCACGGCAGGCATGCCAAGGACTCCGCACCGACGGTCCACTATCTGACGGCATTGACCGGCAGACTGTCACCCGAGGAATTCCTCGATCTCGCCGAACGAACGAAGTGGCGGGCGCCCGGTGAGTTCGGCCCACACCTCGAGTACTTGCGTTCGATCACGCGCGGAGTTGGTCGCGCGGTGGACGAGTGGGTCGTACTTGCGCCACAGCGTGAAAAGGGCGATCAGCAAGTTCGTGTGGGCGGCAGGAAAATCACCCGATGGGACCGTGTGCGGCGCCGTGATCCGCTCTTCGGCTCGATCAGCACGAGCCGTCACCGCAGCATTGCGCTGCGCATCGCAGGGGCCATCGGTGATTCGAGGGATCCGAATACGGAGCGGTTTGTCGGCAAGCGCACCGGCGCCATCCTGATCCACGCGGTCGTCGAACCGCATCATGTATCGAGCGTGGACCCCAGTGGTGCGATCGACCCGGGCAAGCTGGTCCTGACGTTCGGTTTCGTTGCGCCGGCCTCCGCGTATGGAGGCGCCGACCGGGTCGTTCGCTTCACCACGAGAGATTCGGGTACTGCCGCACCGATTATCGATTGCGATGCCGAGGAATAGCCGATCTATATTGTCCCGAGGTGTGATCCGACGACCATCGGCTCGGTTCGCTGGAAGTCGACCTTGCCGACGCGGAACGCCTTGTCTCCGTTCACGAACTCGCTGAAGCGTTCGGCAAGTCGTTCAGGCGCAGGATAGAACGCCTTCTTGTCGGGCAGCGTGAGCTGGACGTCGTCCATGCCTTGGAGCCCGAACTCGAGGATCGGCCCCTCATCGTCGGCTTTCGCCAAGACCGACCCGATGTGAACTCGGTAGTCATCGGAGATTCCCATCAGGTTCCGGTCATACGCCGCATGGTGAATCTTGCAGAGGCTCAAGCCGTTCGGGATATCAGCGATACCATGCTCTTTGCCGTCGGAGATGATGTGTGCAGCTTCGAGCAATTGAGGACGGCCGAGCCTGCACACCGCGCATCGGTTCCCGTAGGCCATCAGCACTCGGCTGCGGAACTGTGGCTGGTGCAGGCGCTGATTGGTGATCCGTTGGACGTAGCGACGCTCGGTCTGCGTCAAGTGCTGCGGATCGCTGACGCCGCGCAATGATTCATCTAGGGCAAGCAGCACCCGGCGATTGGTCGGATCGTCGGCGACGACATAGACCGGAAAGATGGGCAAGTAACGAATGTCGGGACCGACTTTGATCCACCGAAGCAGAATGAGCGGAAGTTCGGTCTCCGCAGACTTCCTGAGCTTGATGTTGTCGCCGACATCGATCGGGCCTTCGCGATAGTCGTAGGTGAACAACGAGTCCCCGACGACCTCGTCCTCGTACGGGCTGCCTGGCTTGGACATGATCGACAGCGTGGATGCGAGCCCCTTCGGATTCCGGATCCCGCGATTGCGGTCGACAAGCTGAATCGGATCGTCTCCGACCTTGAACTCCAACAGATCGGCCCGGGTGACAAAGCCGCCCCGCTCGTCGACCAACTGCCTCAGTGCGTGAAAGATCTTCGAACGAAACGCGTACTCATCCCCGTGGCCCACGAACGAAGTCTGCCACGGCCATACGACAGATTCGAGAGGATACGCGCCCTACTCGTCGAAGTCGTTGAACAGCAGCGTCGGCTCCGCGAGGATGTCGCGGCTCATCTCTACTCGGTAGATGGTGTCGACACTGCCGAACTTCGCTTGGCCGTAGTCGAGTTCGAGGTCTGCCGCGGCACGGCGAACCGCGGATTCGTCGGGTCCCTCGATTTCGAGAAATGTGGGCAGGCCAGGCCATGTATCCAGATCGAAGACGATGTCGCCGAGACGCCATTCTTCGCGGTAGTTCTCCTGGTAGCGGACCTCCTGCAGCCCAATGGTGACGAGGATTTCGGCCATCGAGTCGAGATCGCCGACCACGGTCTCGATCTCGGTGGTGCCATCGATCGTGGAGGAGTCGGTGACGTGCTTGAGCGTCAACGTCGTTCGGGTGCCTTCGTGGCGCAGGCGGACCCAGGCGCCAGCGGGGATGGTGTCGCCATCGAAGATCTTGCGGGTCAGCAGGGTTCGCGGGAGAGTCAAGGTGGCGCCGAGAGCCTCGAGCCGAGCCCTGACCGCATCGACGTCGATCGCCAAGAAGGTCGCTTCGTATTCATGCTTCATCGAGGTCGCGCCCTTCGTCGAGGTGTTCGCGCTTTGCAGCGAAAAATACACCCATGCAGTGCGCGTGGTCGTGGAGCTGTCCGACATGACGGCTCTCAACTCGGGATCTCCGACCTCGTGGTGGAAAGGAAGATTCGTCACTGGACCGAACTGACCACCTGAGGCTGCCGATCGATGAGTACCGGACGCGACGTTCCCGCTGCGTTGTCCTGATATATCTCCATAGCGGGGTAGTCGCCGATCATCCCGCCCGCGACAACTCGCGGCGAACCAGGGCTACCGCTGGTTGTCGAGACGATAATATCGCCGTTCGCTGTGTGGCAACTCAGGGACGATCCCGGTGGCGGGGCATTTGCCTGATTCGAACTCTTGTTCGGGTATTGATAGCCTTCGTGCATGGTCAGCTCATCGCATGAAGCGATGCACGGGATCTTCACCCACAATGCCGCGGCGGTCGGTCATGCCTTCCGCGTTCTTGCTCTTCCGTTCCCTGAACCCATTGCAGTAGAGCAGATTTCGGTCGACCTCACCGCGACGGCGCCGGTTGAACGGCGTGCGGACACAATCTTGCGGGTTGTGACCGTAGACGACGAGTTCCTGCTGGTCGTCGAGGCGCAGTCGAACAAAGATGTTACGAGGATTGCGGCGTGGTCGTACTACGTCACCTTCCTCCACAACAAATACGGGCTGCCGGTCGTGTTGGTCGTGGTCTGTCACGACAAGGAGACCGCGACCTGGGCGAGCAAGCCGATGGCCCTCACCTACCGGAGCTGGAAGAGCCTCACTCTGCAGCCGCTGGTCCTCGGCCCGCACAACGTGCCTGCGATCACAGACCCAGTGGAAGTTCTCGCTGACCTGCCTTTGGCGGCGCTATCGGCGATCACTCATGCCCGGGAGCCGGAGATCAGCGAGATACTGGACTCGATCATCATGGCTTTCCGCAGGCGGGGGTGCGACGATGAGACCGAGTTCTACGCCGAACTGATCGAACAGGGAATTTCGCATACCGACGCCGCCCAGCTCTGGAGGGACAAAATGGACACGGATCTGTCGTTCTTCCGTTCGGAATCTGCTCAGCGGCTCCGCGCTCAAGGGCGTGAGCAAGGATTCGAGCAGGGCTTGGAGGAAGGTCGGGAGCAGGGGCTCGGTCAGGGGGTCGCACGCTCGGTGTTGACCGTGCTT
>NZ_JBHWZY010000410.1:0-6062 GCF_042727815.1 Nocardia sp. NPDC060220 | reverse complement strand
GATCTGATGATTATTCTCGGCGCAATTCTTCTCATTGCTGGACTCGTTTTCGGCATCCCCCTCCTCAGCACGGTGGGAGTCATCCTCCTCGTGGTCGGCCTCGTCCTGGCATTGGTCGGTAGCACCGGGCGTGTTATCGGCGGCCGTCGGCACTACTACTGACCATGCGCAGAATCCGTCGAACCAGAGGACCAGTCATGGCAGGCAGTAGATCACGCATCATTTCGATCGTTGTGCTGGTGTGGTTGCTGATCGGAATCCTGGCCGCGGGCCAACGCGGCTACTACACCGAACGCGATCAGAACTGCGCGACCCTCGGCACCATCGCGGTGACGATCATCGCGGGCCCCCTGAACTATGTGGGCGCCAATCCGAAGGTCGATGATTGCGACCTACCTCAGCCGAGCTGATGGATGCCGCCGTGGCCGAATACTCGGCCACGGCGGTCACTCCGGCTGACGCGGCCAGTGCTTTCCGCTGTCGGAGAGCGTGGCCGGATCGGTGCTGTACATGCCACCCGCGCTCGTTCGCACCGGCGTGAATTCCGACCGGCTGTCGCCGGCTTCCACTTCGGCCAGCCCGACCACGATCACCAATCCGGTGACCACCAGCGACACCGTCGCGATCAACGGCAGCAGCAATTGCACCGGCGTGACACCGTCCACCACGGTCATCGATTCACCGTGGTGCACGCGCATCGCCGCCATCGCCGTGTAGTGCATGCCGCACACCGCGATTCCCATGACCAGCGCGGCGCCCGCCGTCATCAGCAGGCCACGCACGTGCAGCATGAACCACAGCGCCGCCGTGGCCGCTACCACCGCGATCACGAGCGACAACGCCATCAGCGCCGGCTCGTATTCGATGACAGCCTGGGTGCGCATCGCCCACATCCCCAGATAGTGCATGGCAGCCACCCCGAGCCCGGTGATGGCGCCACCCATCGGCAGCGCCACCCACTCGTTGCCGCCCCCGGTGACGATGGTGAGCCCGATCAACACCACCACGATCGCGATCACCGCGCTGAGCAGCGTCAACGGCACGTCGTAGCGGATGGCCGCACCGTCGATGCCGAATCCGAGCATGGCGGTGAAGTGCATGACCCAGATGGCGGCTCCACCCAGCGCGACCGACGCGGCGATGAGCCACCCGAGCGGCGCGGACGACGCTTTGGCGTGCACCGCGCACCGTAGCCCCAATACCGAACCGATGAACGACAGGCCGAAGGCCAGTACCGGATTCATCCAGCCATTGTTGAAGTGCTCGATATGAAGCACACGCGTTCCCCTGATCTACCCTATGCATTTCGATAGTGGGCTAGAGACTAATCCACATGCGCAGACAGAACACCAGGACAGCGAATTCCACAAAACTATTGCAGCGCGAAATACTCGCTATCGAGAAATACGAACCGGTCGGAATTCCTGCGAGTCATTCATTCTGCGAACGCGCACGAATCAAAGCGGCCAACCGATCCAGCGATTCCTGGTTACGTGCCGAGAAGAGCAGATCTTGCGCCATGCCGGGGATCAACTGCGCGGGTCCGCGGGCGGCGCGTTCGACCATCCGGATCGTGGTGTGCCCCGGGGATTGTTCGTCGAGCGTGAGCGTGATCCATGCCGAGCCGACCGACCACAGCCGCGCCTCCAACTCCAGCCGGCGCGGCGGGTCGATCGCCCGCACCACTGTCGTATCGCTGATCAGCACCGGCCACAGCCCGAATCGGTAGTGGATGCGGCTGCCGATGGCAGGCCAGCCGGGGTCGACCTCGCCGATGTGCGAGGCGCCGACCACCCAGCTCGCGTAGAGCCAGCCGTCGGCCAGGGTCGCGAACGCCCGCTCCGGCCGCACGGGCACGGTCACCTGGGCTGTCAGCACGTCTGATTTCCTCGTCCGTCGCGGGAGTCCGGTCACCACAGCCTAATTGGTGCCGGGGTCCGCCGCCGGACGTGTTCGCACCGGCCCGGCGGGCACGGCACGCCGAACCCGCGACGATGCGGGAAAATTGCTGTCCGCCGTTTCGGCGTGGGATCGTTCCCTTATGTCCACGGAAGAAACACGGCTCGGCGACCCGCCGAGCCCCGCCGACACGGCGGCCGAACGCACCCTGTTCGGTCACCCCATCGGTTTGACCAACCTGTTCGGCGTCGAGCTGTGGGAGCGTTTCTCCTTCTACGGCATGCTCACCATCCTGGGCTACTACCTCTACTACTCCACCACCGAGGGCGGCCTCGGGATCGCGCAGAGCACCGCGCTCGGCATCGTCGGCGCGTACGGCGGCTTGGTATACCTGTCCACCGTGCTCGGCGGCTGGATTGCCGACCGGGTGCTGGGGATGGAGCGAACGGTCTTCTACGGCGGTGTCGTGGTCGTGGCCGGGCATCTCGCGCTGGCGGTGTTGCCCGGGCTCACCGGTGTCGGCGTGGGTCTGGTGCTGGTCGCGCTGGGCAGTGGCGGGTTGAAGGCGAACGCGTCTTCGTTGCTCGGCACTCTCTACGCGCCGACGGACGCGCGAGTCGACGGCGGGTTCACGCTGTTCTATCTGGGCATCAACATCGGCGCGTTCTGCGGCCCGCTGCTGACCGGCCTGTTGCAGCGCGAGTGGGGTTTCCACGTCGCCTTCGGCGCGGCGGCCATCGGCATGGCGCTCGGCCTGGCCCAGTACGTGATCTTCCGCCGCAATCTCGGCACCCACGGGCGCGAGGTGCCCAATCCCATCACCCGCCGCGAACTGACCCCGGTGCTGATCGGCGTCGCCGTCGCCGCGGTCGCGGTGCTGGTCGCCGTGCTGACGAAGCTGATCACCCTCGAGAATCTCTCCGACGTCACCACCGGCGTCATCGTGGCCGCCTCGGTCGTCTACTTCGCGGTGATGCTGCGCAGCGCCAAGGTGACCCAGGTCGAACGAACACGGGTGGTCGCGTTCATCCCGCTGTTCCTCGCCAACGCGGTGTTCTGGTCGCTGTTCCAGCAGATGTTCACCATGCTCGCGGTGTATTCCGACGAGCGCGTCGACTGGCGGATCTTCGGCTGGGAGGCGCCGGCCAGCTGGATCGGTTCGGTCGAGCCGGTGTGGATCATCGCGCTCTCGCCGCTGTTCGCGCTGATGTGGACCAAGCTCGGCAATCGCGCGCCGAGCACGCCGATCAAGTTCGCGCTCGGCGTCATCGGGATGGGCATCGCGTTCTGGTTGTTCGCGCTGCTCAGCGGTTTCGACGGCAAGACCGTGCCAGTGCTCGCCGTCTTCGTGATCCTCGGCGGCTTCGCGGTCTCGGAATTGCTGCTCTCACCGATCGGTCTCGCGGTCACCACGCATCTCGCGCCCGCCGCGTTCCGCTCGCAGATGATGGCCCTGTACTTCTTCTCCGTCGGTATCGGCACATCGATGGCGGGCACGCTGGCCCGCTTCTACAGCCCCGAGAGCGAAACCGCCTACTTCGGGTTCAGCGGTGCCGCGGCCATCGTGGCCGGTCTCGTCGTCATCGCGTGCGCGCCCTGGATCAAGCGCCGCATGCAGGGCGTGCACTGACCTGGTTACGGGTAATCCCCGATTACGTTCGTGAGAAGAAGGAGAAATACCGTGCCGACACCGCAAGACGCTCCAGGCGTGGGCCGATCGCCCGGCCGAGGGAGCGGGTTGTTCCGCACCAAATCCGTCGAGCAGTCGATTCTCGACACCGACGATCCCGATTCCAAACTCCGCAAAGATCTGACGGCCTGGGATCTCACGGTCTTCGGTGTCGCCGTCGTCGTCGGCGCGGGCATCTTCACACTGACCGCACGCACCGCGGGCAATGTGGCCGGGCCGTCGGTGTCGCTGGCATTCGTTTTCGCGGCGATCGCGTGTGGGCTCACCGCGGTCTGTTATGCGGAATTCGCGTCGACCGTGCCGGTGGCCGGTAGCGCCTACACCTATTCCTATGCCACTTTCGGTGAATTGGTGGCGTGGATCATCGGCTGGGACCTGATTTTGGAATTCGCGCTCGCCGCGTCGGTGGTCGCGAAAGGCTGGTCGCAATATCTCGGCACGGTATTCGGATTCGATTCCGCCACTGTGCAACTGGGGTCGATCACCTTCGACTGGGGCGCGGTGTTACTACTCGCCGTACTCGGCGTGCTGCTCGCCGTCGGCACCAAGGTGTCCTCACGGGTGTCGGCCGTCGCGGTGGCGATCAAGCTCGCCGTCATCGCTCTGGTGCTCGTGCTCGGTATCACCTATTTCAAGGCGTCCAACCTGAGCCCGTACATCCCGCCGTCGCAGCCCGCCGAGGAAAGCGCCAGCGGACTGCACCAGACGCTGTTCCAGTTCATCACCGGCGCGGGTGACACCAACTTCGGCTGGTACGGCCTGCTCGCCGCGGCCAGCATCGTGTTCTTCGCGTTCATCGGTTTCGACGTGGTGGCGACCGCCGCCGAGGAGACCAAGAACCCGCAGAAGGCGGTGCCGCGCGGCATTCTCGGTTCGCTGCTGATCGTCACCGTGCTCTACGTGGCGGTGACGCTGGTGCTCACCGGCATGGTGCCCTACACCGAGCTGTCCGGTGAGAACGCCACGCTGGCAACGGCATTCCAGATCCACGGCGTGGACTGGGCCAAGAACGTCATCTCGATCGGCGCCCTGGCCGGCCTCACCACCGTGGTGATGGTGCTGTTCCTCGGACAGACCCGCGTGCTGTTCGCGATGTCGCGCGACGGTCTGCTGCCCCGCGGGCTGGCCCACACCGGCAAGCGCGGCACGCCGGTGCGGCTCACCGCCATCGTCGGTGTGATCTGCTGCGTGCTGGCCGGTTTCGTCGACTTCGGCACGCTGGAAGAAATGGTGAACATCGGCACGCTGTTCGCCTTCGTCCTGGTCTCGGTGGGCGTCATCATCCTGCGCCGCACCCGCCCCGACCTGCCCCGCGGCTTCCGCGTCCCCCTGGTCCCCCTCATCCCCATCCTGGCGGTCGCGGCCTGCCTGTGGCTGATGGTGAACCTCTCGGTGGAAACCTGGCTGCGCTTCGTGATCTGGATGGCCATCGGCTTCGCCGTCTACTTCGCCTACGGCCGCCGCCACTCGGTCCTCGGCAAAAAGGCCGCGAGTGACGACTGACCAGCCCCTTCGATGACATGATCGGTCCCGGCGTGGTCTGTTCCGACACGCCGGGCCGACCTTGTCGACCAACAGGATTCCGGTACACCCGTACGATTCGCTACGCTATCCGGGACGCCCCTATAGCCCAATTGGCAGAGGCAGCGGACTTAAAATCCGCACAGTCAGGGTTCGAGTCCCTGTGGGGGCACTCAAATACCAGGTCAAGCCCGGTCACTGGGGCCTGAACTGCTCGCAAACTGCGGCTGTGACCAAAAATTTGCCAAGAATTCCTGGCCAACTTCCTATCGCTGATCCTTGAGTCGGCGACCGACTGGGGAGCGACCTAGCCCTTCGACGGCGGCATGATGCTGAACACGGTAGCGACGCAGTGCCAGAACAATGGGACCGCCTCACCGACCGGACCCACTATCTGGCCGGGGTTGACATCCGAGAGGCACTCGACGATCACGGTGCCGTCGGCCGCCTCGACGAGCGATCCCGGGGCGCGGACGACCACTTCCTCGATCGGTGCTTCAGACACCGGCCGGGCCGTGACAATCAGATCGTGCATCGACATCGTCGCTGCCATGTCCCGATCACGGCCGGAGCGCATGACGCTGTCCACGATGTCGGTCAGGTGCTGCATGTTGGGGTGCCGCTCGGATAACCCCCGATAGAAGCGCGCGATCTCGCTCCAGGGCACCTCATGGAAGTCCTCGGTCCACGCACTGAGCCCGTTGGTCCTCATACGTCCAACTATGCCCTTTCGATCCGGACAGGGCTGAAGACTACGTCGATGCCCTCGAGTCCATCTGTGAGGCCATTGGCGGTGAGTTCGTCATCGATGTGGATTTCCGTTTCAGCAATGAGGATTTCGACGAGTACGAGCTGGTCAACGGCCTGAACGACGGCAGCATCCTACTGATGGCAGAGGGAGGCGACTGGGGGTATCGGAGTAAAACGGCATGCGCTGAGGCATTCGAGGACC
>NZ_JBHWZY010000409.1:0-6092 GCF_042727815.1 Nocardia sp. NPDC060220 | reverse complement strand
TCACCGGTCGCGGTGTCGGCGCCGACGGCGAAGGTCTCCTTCAGATCCGGCGGGGTTTCGGTGCCCTCGGCATAGCCGTTGGCCTCGCGGCCGGGACCGATCCAGCCACGACCGCCGACGGCCACCGCGTACCGCTGCTTCACGTCGTCCGGCAGGGCGAAGAACCGGCGTGCGGCGGCCCGGACCGCGGCGGGCAACGCGGGGTCGATGCCGTGGCCGTGCACCAGGAGGAAGCCGGCCCGGCGCAGCCCTTCGTCGACCTCGCGTTCCACGGTGCGGGCCACCTCGCCGCCGGTGCGCCAGCGGGCCAGATCGACCGAGGCGATGCTGCTCATGCGGGTGTCTCCTTCGTCGGCGCGACGCCGATGTCCTCGAACCACAGGTCGGGGCGCTCGGCGATGAAGTCGGTCATCAGCGACACGCAGCGCGGGTCGTCCAGCACGATCACCGTCACCCCGTGTTCGGCCAGCCAGTCGTGGCCGCCGTGGAAGGTCCGCGCCTCGCCGATGATCACGGTGCCGATCCCGAACTGGCGTACCAGGCCGCTGCAGTACCAGCACGGGGACAGCGTGGTGACCATGATCGTCGGCCCGTAGTCGCGGCGTCGGCCCGCGGCGCGGAAGGCGTCGGTTTCGGCGTGCACACTCGGATCGTCGTTCTGTACGCGGCGGTTGTGGCCGCGGCCCAGCAGAGTGCCGTCGGCGTCGAACAGGGCCGCGCCGATGGGGATACCCCCTTCGGCCAGCCCGCGCAGGGCTTCGTCGTAGGCCACGTCCAGGAGTGCGTCCGGCGGTGTCATGGACTCCACTGTCCTGCCTGCTCGCCCGGTCGGCAACGTACATTTCGTCCATACCCGTGCGGTCGATCGATGACAGGATGACCGCATGTTGCCCACCGTCCGACAACTGCTCGCCGACCAGTTCCTGGCGGCCGACCCGCTGGTCCTGTCGGGGCGCTCGTCGCTGGACCGGGCCGTGCGGTGGGTGCACTCCAGCGAGATCTTCGAGATCAGCCCGCTGCTCTCGGGCGGTGAGCTGCTGCTGACGACGGGGCTGGGGTTGGCGGGTGTCGATGCCGGAACCCGGCGTCACTACCTGCGCGAGATCGCCGATCGTGCGGTAGCCGGGGTGGCGGTCGAGCTGGGCCGCACGTTCGACACCGTCCCGCCGGACATGGTCGCGGAGGCCTCGCGCGCCGGGCTGCCGCTGATCGCCCTGCGCAGTGTGGTGCCGTTCATCGACCTGTGCCGCGCGGCCAATACGGTGATCGTCTCGCGCGAAGTGGGGATGCTGCGGGTGGTCGACGGGTTGACCCGCGAGCTGCTGGTCGAGCTCGGAGCCGGGCACGGCCCGGCGCGGCTGCTGTCGAAGGTCGGCGCGGTGACCGGGTGCCCGGTGGTGCTCACCGCGGGCAGTGGCGCGTTGGTCGCGGCGCACGGGGTCGACGATGATCGATCTGCCTGGGCCGCCGTGGAATCCGCCGGAGCTACCGCGAAGATCACGGTGCGCGACAGTTTCTGGGGCACCCTCACCGCCGGTCCCGGTTCACCGCTGGATCCGACGACGCTGGGCGAAGTCCTCGACCGTGCCGCCGCCGTGCTGGGACCGGCGCTCGCGCGATCCGCCGGCCCCAGCGGCCGGCCGCGCCGGGTGGCCACCCGGTTGCTCGCGGATCTGCTGGCGGACAAGCAGATCCGCCCCGCCGACCTCCGTGCGCGGCTGGCCGCGGCCGGTGCTGGTGCGACGGCCGGGCTACGTCTGGTCCCGGTGGCGGTCGACGCACCGGACACGCGGATCGCCGCCAGGCTGCTCGACAGCGCGGTCAAGGAACTCGGGCGCCCCGGGGTGATCGGTGAGGTGCACGCGACGGTGTACGGGGTGCTCGCACCCGACCCCTCGGCGACCGATCCCGTCGCCGAGGTCGCGGACCTGATGCGAAAAGCGTGTGCCACCAACAGCATCGATGGCGTCACCCTGGTGATCGGTGACCCGGCGGAGTCGACAGCGGCGAGTCTGTCCGCCGCACTCACCGCGACGGGCCCGGCACTACGGCTGGCCGTCCGTCAGCGCCGCGACCGCGCCGGGCAGAGCGGCCCCGTCACCACCCGGCGCGCACTGGCCGGTGATCTGCTGGTCGACGCGCTGCCCGCCGCCGACCGAGCTCGCCTCGTCGAGACGACTCTTGCCCCGCTGATCGCCTGGGACACCGCCCATCACAGCGCTCTCACCCACACGCTCGAAGCATTCCTGCGTCACGGTGGCAGCGCCACCCGATGCGCCGCCGCCCTCCACATCGGCAGGCAATCGCTCTACCAACGCCTGGACCGGATCAAAGCGCTTCTCGGCTTCGATCCCGCCGCACCGGAACTCACTCCCACCTTGCTGCTGGCGCTCAGCGCGCACCGGGTGTCGAACTGACGCGGATCGCGAGCACGGGGTGGGAATCCGGTCATCCGGCCGCTGACCGGACCGAGCCGGCCGCCGGCTCGACGGGCCTCACGCCGCGACCACCGCCCGGTCGGCGCTGACCCGTCCCCGGGTGAGCAAGAGGTACAACCCACCCGCCAGCGCGAATCCGACGAAGACGGTGATGTCGCCCAGATTCGGGAACTCCCGCACCAGGTAGCCGGTGAACTTCGCCTGGTTGGAGAACAACAGCACCGACACCACCAGGCCGGTCGCGAAGGCCACGACTCCACCCCGGTTGGTGGAGGCGCGGTCGTAGAGCAGTGGGCGGATGTCGGTGCCGCGGCGCAGGTACTGGTCGGCGAACACGACACCGAGCCACGGTCCGATCCAGTAGGCCACGATCAGCAAGAACGCCTCGTAGCCGGCCGCCGCGTCGGGCAGCGCCCACCACGCCACCAGGAAGCCGACCACGCCGAACACCGCCGAGACGAGCGCCCGCTGGGTGCGCACCGGCAGCTTCACCCCGATCGTCACGAACGCCATCGCCCCCGAGTACACATTGAGCGCGTTCGCCGCGATCGCGCCGAGGGTGATGGCCAGCAGCGTCAGATTCGCCAGTGCGCCGGGCAGATTCGCGGTGAACACGTCCGTGGGACTCCCGGTCGCCGTGCTCACGATGGTCGCCGACGCGGCCCCGAGCGCCGACAACCACAGGCAGGAGACGAACAGCCCGGTCGCCGCGTATCCGCCGGTCGCGACCTTCGACACCGCGGTCGGCAGGTAGCGGGAGTAGTCCGCCGCGTACGGGTTCCAGCCGCCCGCGTAGCCGAAGGCGGTGCCGACGGTGAGCAGGAATCCGGCGATCCCACCCACACCGCCCTCGGGCGCGGCGCCGGTCAGCTCGGCCTTGCTGACCATCACGACGGTCACCAGCACGAAAACCACCGCCAGCAACGGGAAGACGAACCGCTCGAAAGCCTGCACCAGGTTGTGCCCGAAGACCGCGAAACCGGTCTGCAACACCACGATCAGCACCAGCGACGGAACCTTCGGCAGACCGGTCAGCGTGTTCAACGCGAACGCGCCCGACACACTGTTGGTGGCGAACCAGCCGACACCGCACATGATCGCCATGAACGTGGCGGGCAGCGCGTTCCCGCGATACCCGAAAGCCGTGCGGCCCAGCACCATCTGCGGTACGCCGTACACCGGACCGCGCGCGGACAACACGTAGTGCGCCCCGGCACCGAGACCGATACCGACCGCCAGCCCGAGCGCCGCCTGCCAGAAACTCATGCCGAAGACGGTCACCGACAGCACCCCGATGAAGATCGTGGCGAACTCGAGATTGGGCGAGGTCCACGTCCACAGCAGCCCGCGCGGACTGCCGTGCCGGGCGGATTCGGGGATGGTTTCGTTGCCGCCGGGCTCGACCGCGATCACGCGATCGGTGTAGTCCGCGGCGGGCGCGTTGTCTTCGGTCGTAGCCATTCTTGAACATTCGTCGGGTCCCGTGTCGTGGACAACCGACGGATCGTCCGTCAAGACGGGTCCGCCGACGGACAGATCGTCGATCGGCGCCGAGTCTGTCGGCGGGTGCGTTCGGGCCGCACCGAGCCAGGAACTAGGCTGGGACACTGTGCCGAACACCGCTGACACCGCATCGACCCCGCCCGCAGGCGACCCGAACTACCTGGTCGGGCTCGATCTGCGTGCACGCAGAGTAGTGGTGGTCGGCGGCGGAACCGTCGCCCAGCGCCGACTCGGCCTGCTCGTGGCCTCGGGTGCGGAGGTGCACGTGATCAGCCGGGCGGTCACCCCGGCGGTGGAGGGCATGGCTACGGCGGGGCAACTCACCGTCGAACTGCGCGCTTACGCCGACGGCGATCTCGACGGCGCCTGGTACGCGATGGCCTGCACCGACGAACCGGAGACCAACGCCGCGGTGGTCGCCGAAGCCACCGCCAAGCGCATCTTCTGCGTCCGCGCCGACATCGCGCGCGACGGCACCGCGGTCACGCCCGCGACCGCTCGCTACGACGGACTCTCCCTCGGCGTGCTCGCCGGTGGCGCGCACCGCCGCTCGGCCGCGGTGCGCAACGGTCTCCTCGAAGCGCTGCAATCGGGTGTGGTGACCGATGATTCGGAACCGGTGACTCCGGGCGTCGCGCTCGTCGGCGGCGGCCCCGGCGATCCCGACCTGATCACCGTGCGTGGTCGCAGGCTCCTCGCGCGCGCCGATCTGGTCGTCGCCGACCGGCTCGCCCCGCCGGAACTGCTCGCCGAACTGGGCCCGCACGTCGAGGTGATCGATGCCGCGAAGATCCCCTACGGCCGGTCGATGGCGCAGGAGGCGATCAACCTCGCGCTCGTCGAGGGCTTCAAAGCAGGCAAGTTCGTGGTCCGGCTCAAGGGCGGCGATCCGTACGTGTTCGGTCGCGGTTACGAGGAACTCGAGGCGTGCACGGAGGCAGGCATCCCGGTGACGGTGGTGCCCGGTGTCACGAGCCCGATCTCGGTGCCCGGCGCGGCAGGCATCCCGGTGACCCATCGCGGGGTCACCCACGAGTTCGTGGTCGTGAGCGGACACGTGGCCCCCGAACATCCCGATTCGCTCGTCGACTGGTCGGCACTGGCCAAGCTGCGCGGCACCATCGTGCTGATGATGGCGGTCGAGCGGATCGACAAGTTCGCCGCGGCCCTGCTCGCCGGTGGTCGCCCGAGCGATACCCCGGCCGCGGTCATCCAGGAAGGCACGCTGCGCACGCAGCGGGTGGTGCGCGCCGACCTCGCCACGGTCGCCGACCGGGTCAAGGAAGAGGGCATCCGCCCGCCCGCGATCATCGTCATCGGCCCCACGGCCGGCTTCGGCCTCGACTAGCTTCACCGACGGCGCGCCCACTCGTTGCCGGTGCGCCAATTACACTGCCTCACTGTGCTCGATAAACCCGCTGCGACGATGCAGTATCCGGTGAAGCAGCGGGCGTTCGGCCTGGCCATCCTCGTGCTGAGCGGTCTGCAGTTCATGGTGGTGCTCGACGGCACCGTCGTGATCTTCGCCCTGCCGCGCCTGCAGCAGGACATGGGGCTGTCCAGTTCGGGCAGTGCGTGGACGGTGACCGCCTACGGGCTCACCTTCGCGGGGTTGATGCTGCTCGGTGGCAGGCTCGGCGACGCGTTCGGCCGCAAACGCATGCTGATCTACGGTGTCGGCCTGTTCACCGCCGCCTCGCTGGCGTGTGGTCTGGCCACCGGTGAGGCGATGCTGCTGATCTCGCGCGCCTTCCAGGGCGCGGGCGCCGCCATCGCGGCACCGACCGCGTTCGCACTGGTCGCGACGACCTTCGCACCCGGACCGGCCAGGAACCAGGCGATCGCGATCGTCGGGTCGATGGCGGGCATCGGATCGGTCGGTGGTCTCATCGTCGGCGGTGCGCTGACCGAGGTCGGGTGGCGCTGGATCTTCCTGATCAACGTCCCGATCGGCGCGCTCATCGTGCTCGGCGCGGTCTACAAGCTCACCGACACCGAACACCACCGCACTCCGCTCGACATCAAGGGCGCGATTCTGGGCACCCTGGCCTGCGCGACGATCGTGTTCGGTGCCACCGAGGGCCCGGCCATGGGCTGGACGAGCCCGCTGATCCTCGGTTCGCTGATCGGCGGTTTCGTCCTGCTGGTGAT
>NZ_JBHWZY010000408.1:0-6097 GCF_042727815.1 Nocardia sp. NPDC060220 | reverse complement strand
GATCTCAACGGCAACGACCTGCCGAAAGAGGTGCTCGACCAGTTGCACGCCGGTGACGGCACCGAGGGCGGCTACAACGCGAATTCGCTGATCCTGCTGCATATTCCGGCCGACAAGAGCAAGGTCGTCGCCTTCTCCATCCCCCGCGACGACTATGTGCCGGTGACGGGAATCCCCGGCTACCAGCAGATCAAGATCAAAGAGGCGTACGGCCTGAAAAAGGCCGCGGTGCAAGCGAAGTTGATCGACCAGGGCGAAAAGGATCCGGTGGTACTGGAGCGGCGCGGCCGGGAGGCCGGACGCGCGTCCATCGTCACCACCGTCCGCAATCTCGTCGGGGTTCCGATCGACCGGTTCGCCGAGATCTCCCTCGCGGGCTTCTACGACCTGGCCACCGCTGTCGGTGGGGTCGACGTGTGTCTCAACCACGCCGTCGACGACAGCGAGTTCTCCGGCGCGAGTTTCCCCGCGGGCAGGCAGCACCTCGATGGTTCACAAGCCCTGGCGTTCGTCCGCCAACGTCACGGACTACTCAACGGCGACCTCGACCGCACCCACCGTCAACAGGCTTTCCTCACCTCGGTCGCCAAGTCGCTCAAGGACTCCGGAACGCTGACCAACCTGAGCCAACTCGCGGAACTGATGGACGTGGCGCACCGTGACGTGGTGCTCTCCGACGGCTGGAACCTGTTCGACTTCGCCCGCGACATGGGCTCCGCCGGCTCGGTACCGGTCGAATTCCGCACGCTGCCGGTGGTGCGCTACGACGTGATCGACGGTCAGGACGTGAACATCGTCGACCCGGCCGCGATCAAACGGGAGGTGCGGGCGGCCTTCGGCCAGGAGGTGCCGGCGACCACGACCACGGCATCGCCCCTGACGAGCGTGGTCGATGTGCACAATGTGGGCACCGAGAAAGGGCAGGCGGCGGCGCTCTCGGCCGCGCTGACGAGCCGGGGCTACGGTGCGGGCCTGATCGGCAACGGTGATTCGAGCGACGGCCAGTACTCGGCCATCACCTACGGCCTCGGTGCCGCCGACGATGCGCGTGCGCTGGCGGAACTTCTCGGCGGGCTGCCGGTTTCCGCCTCGCCGTCGATCGAAGACGGGCGGATCAAGGTCGCGCTCGGCGCGGACTTCACGATGCCCACCGAGCTGAGCCCGACCACATCGACGACCACTCCCCCCACGACCACGACATCCGGCTCGATGCCGCTGCCCGACCAGGGAAAACCGTTGTCCACCAACATCGGCGACACCATTCCCTGCGTCAACTGAGCGACCTGCGCCGCGTCAGCCGGGCGCCGGAGCCGGACGCACGGGGCGGATATCGGTCGGCCACCGGAATGCCCAGTGGCCGACCGTCTCTCACTCCTCCGGTGCGTCCGGATAGGCCTGCTGCCGGTATCCACCGCGCAGCGTCCCGTCCAGATACGCGGCCTTGCAGGCCCGTCGGGCGATCTTCCCGCTCGACGTCCGCGGAATCGACCCCGCGGGCACCAGCAACAGGTCGCGCACCATCACCCCGTGCCTGCGGGCGATCGCCGCACGCACCGCGTCCGTGATCGGGCCCGGCTCGAGTTTCGCCGCGCCCGTCCCTCTTTCGGCGACGATCACCAATTGCTCCGCCGCCGGATCGGACACCGTCCCGGCCTCGAGCACCGGTGCGGGCAACTGGCCCGCCTGCACCGAGAAGGCCGCGATGAAGCCGGGCCGCAGCGCCGTACTGGCCTCCTGCGCCGAGTATTCGAGATCCTGCGGGTAGTGGTTGCGCCCGTCCACGATCACCAGGTCCTTCACCCGGCCGGTGATGAACAGCTCGCCGTCGTGATAGGCGCCGTAGTCGCCGGTCCGCATCCACTTCGCGTCATCGGGCGCACCCTCGGCGCGACTACCGACCGGCATGCGCGCGACCACCCGATTGCGGAAGGTCTCCGCGGTCTCCTCCGCCCGGCCCCAGTACCCGATGCCCATATTGTCACCGTGCAGCCAGATCTCGCCGACCTCGCCGTCGCGACGCTCGATCCCGGTACCGGGATCGACGATCACCGCCCACTGTGACCGCGCCACGTGTCCGCACGACACCTGCGCCACCGCGTTCTCGGCGTGCTCGTCGCACTCCACCATCCGGCCGTCGTTCAACTGCCCACGATCGACATAGACCACCCGCGCCTCGTCGTCACGCTTGGTCGCCGACACGAACAGCGTCGCCTCGGCCATCCCGTAGCACGGCTTGATCGCGGTCTTGGACAGCCCGTAGGGCGCGAACGCCTCGTTGAACTTGCGCATCGAGGCCACCGACACCGGCTCACTGCCGTTGATCAGACCGATCACGTTCGACAGGTCGAGCGATTCGTCTCCCTTGGGCAACCCGCGCATCGCCGCGTGTTCGAACGCGAAATTCGGTGCCGCCGAATAGATTTCGGCACCGTCCGCTTGCGCGGCCAGCTCCTTGATCCAGCGCGCGGGCCTGCGCACGAACGCGCTGGGCGACATGATGGTGATGAACTTGCCACCGATGGTCGGCAGGATCACCGTGAGCAGCCCCATGTCGTGGAACAGCGGCAGCCAGGTGACCCCGCGGGCGTCCTCGGTGATCCCGATGGCATCGATCATCTGCAGCAGGTTGGTCCCCACCGAGCGGTGGGTGATCTCGACACCGGCGGGCACCCTGGTGGACCCGGAGGTGTACTGCAGATACGCCACGCTGTCGATATTGATGTCGGGCCTGCGCCAGCGCGTGCCGACGGTGTCGGGAATCGCCTCGACCGCGATGATTCTGGGCCGTTGCGCCGCGGGCTGTTCGCGGAAGAAGTTGCGCACGCCGGCCGCCGCGCTACCGACGGTGAGCACCGCGGCCGGTTCGCAGTCGCCGAGAACGGCGTGCAGCCGGTCGCTGTGGCCCTGCTCCTCCGGATCGAACAGCGGCACAGCCACATTCCCCGCGTACACCGCCGCGAACAGCGCGACGACATAGTCGAGACCCTGCGGCGCCAGCACCGCCACCCGGTCGCCGGGCTGGGTCACCTGCTGCAATCGCGCGGCCACCGCGCGCAGCCGCACGCCGAACTCACGCCAGGTCAGCTCCTGGTATTCCCCCTCACGTTCTGTCGAATAGTCGATGAAGCGATAGGCCAGGTCGTCCCCGTTGGCCTCGCTGTGTTTGTCGACGAAGTCGATCAGGGTCTGATCACCGGGAATCCGGATAGTCCCCAGTTCGTCTACATAGTCGTCGAAAGTCTCGCCGATCATTCCCAATCCTTTTCAACGCACATTGACTCCGAATCCGCCACCACAAGGCGAATCGTCAATACCGTCCGAACGAGATCGCCACGTTGTGACCGCCGAAACCGAAGGAGTTGTTCACCGCGTAATCGATGCGACCACGCCGCGCCTGACCCGACACCACGTCCAAATCGATTTCGGGGTCCTGATTGTCCAGATTCAGCGTGGGCGGCACGATGCCGTCGCGCACACTGAGCACCGTCAGCACCGATTCGAGCGCACCGACCGCGCCGATCGAATGCCCGAGAGCCGATTTCGGCGCGTACACCGACGCGTGCGAGCCGATCGCCTTCGCGATCGCATTGGCCTCGGCGGTGTCGCCGATCGGGGTCGCGGTGGCGTGGGCGTTGATGTGGGTGACGTCGGTGCGGCTGATCCCGCCGGTCTGCATCGCCCGCGTCATCGCCCGCGCGGCGCCGGTGCCCTCGGGGTCCGGTGCGACGAGGTGGAATCCGTCGGAGGTGACGCCCGCGCCGAGCAGCCGGGCGTGAATCGTCGCGCCCCGCGCCTTCGCGTGCTCCTCGGTCTCGATCACCATCATCGCGCCCGCCTCGCCGAAGACGAACCCGTCACGGTCGGCGTCGAAGGGACGCGAGGCCGCCTTGGGATCGTCGTTGCGGGTGCTCATGGCTCGCATCTGCGTGAACGCCGCGATCGGCACCGCCTGGATGGAGCCCTCGACACCGCCGGTCACCACCATGTCGGCATCGCCCATCACGATCATCCGCCACGCGTTGGCGATCGCCTCCGAGCCCGACGAGCAGGCCGACACCGGCGTGGAAACCCCGGCCCGCGCACCCAATTCGAGGCCGACGCAGGCCGCGGGACCGTTGGGCATGATGGCCTGCACGGTCAACGGCGAGACCTTGCGGTAGCCGCCGTTGCGCAGCCGATCGCGGGCGTAGATCAGCGATTCCGCGCCGCCGAGGCCGGTACCGATCGAGACGCCGAGCCGGTCGCGGTCCACGACGGGGCTGCCCGCGTTGCGCCACACCTCGCGGCCGAGAACCACGGCCATCTGTTCGACGTAGGACAGTTTGCGCGCCTCTTCGCGGGTGAGCGAGAGGGTGGGCGACACCTTCAGGTGGCCGCCGATCCGCACCGGCAGTTCGAAATCGTCGATGAAGGAGTCTTCCAAGACGTCGATTCCGCTCTCGCCGTTGAGCAGACCTTTCCAGGTCGAGTCGACGTCGCCCGCGATCGACGTGGTCGCCGCCAGGCTCGTGACCACGATGTCCGTCATAATTTTTCGCTCACTCTCTCTAGCTATGCCACGACTGAACGGGAACCGCTGATGGAGCTGAACTGGTGGAGCGTATATGCACACGGCGCGACGCGCCCAAATTCCGAAACAGTGCGAAGGAACACCGTGTCGTTTCCAGGCGCGATGCGCCGGGTCTATTGTGACGACGGGCAACACTACCGGACCGACGCAACTCTCGCTTTTCACTAACCGGAAAGGGCAACGAGCGTGGCCAGGAACCTGACCCAACTGGAACTACTGATCGAGCTGGAACCCATCGCCGCGAGCAATGTCGACCGCCATCTATCGATGGCCAAGGACTGGCACCCGCACGATTATGTGCCGTGGGACCGTGGCCGCAACTTCGCGTCCATGGGCGGAATCGATTGGGACCCAGAACAATCCGCTCTCAGCGAACTCGCCAAGGCAGCCATGGTCACCAACCTGCTCACCGAGGACAACCTGCCCTCCTACCACCGTGAGATCGCCGAGAACTTCTCCAAGGACGGCGCCTGGGGCACCTGGGTGGGTCGCTGGACCGCCGAGGAGAACCGGCACGGCATCGTGCTGCGCGACTACCTGGTGGTGACCCGCGGGGTCGACCCGGTCGCGCTCGAACAGGCCCGAATGATCCACATGACCAACGGATATTCGGCGATGGCCGTCGTGGACGACAAGGCGCCGGGCTTCGACATCCACGCCTCGACCGGCGCCGGATTCCTGTTCTCCGTGGCCTATGTGACCTTCCAGGAACTGGCCACCAGGGTGAGCCACCGCAACACCGGGCGGGTCTGCGACGACCCGATCGCCGACCGCATGCTCGCCCGCATCGCCGCCGACGAGAACCTGCACATGATCTTCTACCGCAACCTGTGCGCCGCCTCGCTCGACCTGGCCCCCGACCAGACCATCGAGGCGATCAACACCATCGTGCAGAACTTCCAGATGCCCGGTGCGGGCATGCCCGGCTGGCGACGCAACGGCGTGCTGATGGCCAAGCACGGCATCTACGATCTGCGCCAGCATCTCGAAGAGGTACTGATGCCGGTGCTGCGCAAGTGGAACATCTTCGAGCGCAATGACTTCGGGCCTCGAGGCGAGCGCGCTCGCGAGGATCTGGCAGCCTTCCTCGATCGGCTGGGCGGGGACGTTCTCCGCTTCGAGGAACAACGCGATCGTTCACTGGCGCGAGCGGCCGGGCGCGAGCGGCAATCGGTCTGATCGGTTCCGGCCCGGCCGCTACCGGGCCGGATCGCGGCGCGCGTCGTTCTTGTTGCGGTACATCGCCGCGTCGGCGGCGTGCACCAATTCGTCTACGGCGCCGGGCAATTGCTCGAAGAAGGCGGTGCCGATGCTGGCGCCCACGGCGAGCATGTGTCCGTCCACCTCGAGCGGCTCGGTGAGCGCGGACAGCAGCTCGCCGGCCAGTCGCGCCAATTGCGCTTCACCGGAGCACCTTTCGACCAGCACCAGGAACTCGTCACCGCCGATGCGGGCGGCGAGCGCCTTGTCCGGGCGTACCGCTTCGCGCATCCGGTCGGCCACGACCTCGAGCACCCGATCTCCGAT
>NZ_JBHWZY010000407.1:0-6107 GCF_042727815.1 Nocardia sp. NPDC060220 | reverse complement strand
ATGTACTTGCTGGCCAAGGGGCATCGGGTCGCGGTCCTCGCGGTCGACCCGTCCTCGACCCGCACCGGTGGCTCGATCCTCGGTGACAAGACGCGGATGGCGCGGTTGTCGCTCGAGGCGGACGCGTTCATCCGGCCGTCCCCGACGGCGGGCACCCTCGGCGGCGTGGCCAAGGCGACCCGGGAGACGATCGTGCTCCTGGAGGCCGCCGGGTACGACGTGATCCTCGTGGAGACCGTCGGCGTCGGCCAGTCCGAGGTGACCGTCGCCAACATGGTCGATGTGTTCTGCTTCCTCACGCTGGCCCGCACCGGAGACCAGTTGCAGGGCATCAAGAAAGGCGTGCTGGAACTCGCCGAGCTGGTGGCGGTCAACAAAGCCGACGGCAAACACGAGATCGAAGCCAAGGGCGCCGCGCGCGAACTGGCGGGCGCCCTGCGCCTGATCCACCCGCACGACGCCCTGTGGAAACCGCCGGTACTCACCATGAGCGGTCTGGAAGGTGTCGGCCTCGACAAGTTCTGGGGTACCGTCCTCGACCACCGCCGGGTCCTCACCGAGGCAGGCGAATTCGCCGAGAAGCGCCGCCGCCAGCAGGTCGACTGGACCTGGACCATGGTGCACGACCAGATCCTGCGCCGCCTGGCCGACAATCCGAACGTGAAAGATGTTCGCGCGCAGGTGGAATCGGCTGTCCGCGCCGGAACGCTCACCCCCGCCCTCGCCGCCGAACAGATCCTCACGGCCTTCGACCGGAGTTGAGACACCTGCACGGTGCCCACCGGTAGCTGATGGCATCGTCAGCGAGTCGTATCCGGGGTGATCGCCGGGGATTTTCGGCTTTCACGTCGGGGTTTGTGGATGATATTCCGATTCCGTCTCCTTTGCCAGCTGTTGCCTGTGCCGATTTTCGAGGATCCTCGGAAGTGGACGTCGAGAGCTGACGGCCGAGGAGGTAGTGATGACGATCTTCCGCACGAATCGGACCATGAGCAGCGACAGGACGCCCGAGCGGGCGATTCTCGGGGGCGACGGTCGCTGGCGGCTCACCTGGCTGCCAGAACTCGGCCTGACGTCTGATCAGGCGATATCAGGACTGAGGCTGGATGAGATCCTCAGTGATCCGGCCCTGGTCTATGACCGGATGGCACTGGCGGAGGCCACCACCTGTGCCGACCGCATCGGCATCATCCTCGAGCTCGCGATGGTGCGACTCTGGAAGCGGATGAGCACCGCCATCGCGCTCTGCGGGCTCGTGGCGACCCGATGGGGTCGACTCGTCTGACCGGGCCGGATTTTCACAACCAGCGGATACGTCGGAAGGCGACGATCAGGGTGGCACAGATGGTGGCCATGACGATCAGAGTGGCGGGGTAACCCCAGGTCTGCCGGAGTTCGGGCATGTGATCGAAGTTCATGCCGTAGATGCCGGCGATCATGGTGGGAACCGCCAGGATCGCGATGTAGGCGGAGATCTTACGCATGTCCGTGTTCTGCTGGACGGCGATCTTGGCCACCGCGGCGCCCACGAGAGTGGTGAGGGTTTCGTCCAGGTCGTTGATGCGTTCGGCGACGCCGCTGTGATGGTCGGCGACGTCGCGCAGGTAGCGGCGCACCTCCTTGGGCAGCGGAGTACGCGGCGCGGTGAGGGTTTGCAGCGGGCCCGCGAGCGGGCGAACGGCGCGGCGTAGCTCGACGATCTCGCGTTTGAGCTGGTAGATGGCCTCGATCGGGATCTTGCTCCGCGGGCTGAAGAGCTCTTCTTCCATCGACTCGACGTCGAACTCCGTCGCCTGGGTGACGTCGATGTAGGTGTCGACGACGTGGTCGGCGATCGCGTGCAGCACGACGCCGGGGCCGAGCGCGAGGCGATCGGGTTCGTCTTCGAGCCGGTGCCGCACGGCGGTGAGTTCGTTGTGTTCGCCGTGGCGGACCGCGACCACGAAATCGGCGCCGAGGAAGACCATGATCTCGCCGGTCTGCACGATCTCGCTGACGGTGTGCATATCGTGCTCGACGTAGGCGACGGTCCGCATCACGGTGACCATGGTGTCGTCGTAGCGTTCGAACTTCGGGCGCTGTCTGCCGGTGACGGCGTCCTCGACGGCGAGTTCGTGCAGCCCGAACGTCGCGGCGATCTCGCCCATCTGGTGCAGGTCCGGTTCGAACAGGCCGATCCACACGAAACCTGTGCCACGCCTGCGGATTTCGGTCAGCGCGGTCTCGGGGGTGAAGCGGCCGGGCAGACGTTTGCCGTCGACATAGGCGGCGCAGTCGATGATGGCGCGCGCGGTCGGTACCGAGGGTTTGTGGACGACTTCCACTCGCCGTCGGCTGCGCGACAGGAACGGGGAATCCGCCACCCGGGCTCCGATACCGCGCCGGGTCGCGGTGGGAGCGGGTGTGATGCGAGGGCCGTCGACCATCGTTCACCTCGCTCTCTTCGATCGTGCCGCAGCATCCCACGGCGGCCGACGCGGACGCAACCGAAGCGGGGGGTTGCGCAGATCGATCCAACCGTGAATACTTAGGTATGTGCCTAAGTATTCGAGCGGCGAACCGGACGGAGGACTCGACAGTGTCTTTCGGGCATTGGCCGATCCGACTCGTCGCGCGATCGTCGAACGGCTGGCGCGCGGGCCCGCATCGGTATCGGATCTCGCCGCACCGTTCGAGGTCGCGCTCCCGACGATCGTGCAGCACTTGAAAGCGCTCGAAGCCGGTCGGCTCGTCAGCTCGGCGAAGATCGGCCGAGTGCGCACCTACCAACTGGTGCCGGATGCCTTCGCAACCGCGATCGACTGGCTGCACGGCCACCGTCCACCGGCGCAACGGCGGGTGGACCGGCTCACGGCACTACTCGTGGAATCAACCAGAAACTCAGAGGGAGAACAACAATGACCGACACAGCGACCCGCTCCATCAACCACGCCCAGTTCACCATCGAACGCGAGGTGCCCGTCGCGCCCGCCGTCGTCTTCCAGGCCTTCGCCGACCCCGCCATCAAGGCGAAGTGGTTCGGCGGCGAGGAAGGCTGGGAGCAGGGCGAGTCCTCGATCGACTTCCAGGTCGGCGGCCGCGAGATCAACGAAGGCACTTTCCAGCAGACGATGACCTCCCGCTTCGTTGCCACCTACACCGACATCATCGCCAACGAACGCCTCGTCTACACCTACGACATGTGGCTCAACGGCTCTCACATCTCCACCTCGGTGGCCACCTGGGAATTCGAACCCACCACCACCGGCACCAAGCTCACTCTCGTCGAATTCGGCGCCCACCTGGACGGTTTCGACACCGGTGACCAACGCGAGGAAGGCACCCTCGGCCTCGTCGACGCCCTGGTGACCTATCTCGCCGGCCAAGCCTGAGCGAATCGCTCACCGCACCATGACCACGCGCGAGTGCCTGCCCGTCGCGCCGTCGGGGAACGGGGTCGCCCTGGCTTCGGTCTGCACCGATCCGGTGGCGTCGACCGCGCGCACGCGAAGCGAATGCGTGCCGGGCGAGGCATCCCACGTCCAGGTCCACTGGCGCCAGGTATCGAGGGAGTAGGCGGCGGCGAGTGTGGTCGGTTGCCACGGTCCGTCGTCGACCTGGACTTCCACGGCGTCGATTCCGCGCCCCTGGGCCCACGCCACGCCTGCCACGATCACCGGTCCGGCGTCCAGGTGCGCGAATGCCGCCGGGACGTCGATCCGGGATGCGGTTTTGATCGGTGCCCGAGTCGCCCAGCCGCGTTGCGTCCAGTACGCCTGTGCGCGGTCGAATCTCGTGAGTTCCAGATCGACAACCCACTTGGTGGCCGAAACGTAGCCATAGAGACCGGGCACGATCATCCGGGCCGGGTAGCCGTGAGCGACAGGCAGTGGCTCGCCGTTCATCGCGACGGCGAGCAGGGCGTCGGGGTTGCCCAGCACCGCGGCCGATGGCGTGCTCGCGGTGAATCCGTCGACGCTGCGCGACAGGATCATGTCGGCATCGGGGGAGGGCCCCGCCTCGGCCAGGAGATCGGCCAGGCGGTAACCGGTCCACAGCGCGGTTCCGGCGAGGTCTCCGCCGACTTCGTTCGAGACACAGGTGAGCGTGATGAGTGACTCGACCGCGCGCCGGGCGCTCAATTCGTCGAAGTCGAGCCGGATCTCGCGCTCCACCATCCCGTGGATGCGCAATCGCCACTGCGCGCGAGTCAACGACGGAAGCTGCAGCGCGGTGTCGACGCGATAGAAATCCGGTGCGGGAGTGATGAATCGGGTGAGCCCGGGCACGACTCGGTCCATCTCGGGGGTGACCGGTGGCACCGGCGCCGCGACCCGGGGGAGTACGAAAGCCGCCCGGTCGGCGGCGATATCGCGCAGACGGCTACCGATGACTCGGCCCGCCGCCCCGGCCGCCACTGCGCCGGCCGTCACTGCCGTCAGAGCGAGCAGGAACCCGCGCCGCGTCGGCCCGGCCCGCCGGTCGGCCTCGGCGGGCACGAGGAACAGCGCGCACAGCGCCGCCATCCCCGTCAGTGCACCGACCACCGCCGGAACGGCGAACAGCGGTGTGGCGGTAGGGCGGAGCAGCGCCAAGCCGCTCACGGCGATACCGAGAGCGCCGAGCAGACCGGCCGCCCACGCCGGGCTGCGGCGGGCCAGCAAGCCGATCATCGCGGCAGCCACGGCCATGACCGCGGCCATAGTGACGGCCAGTGCCAGTTTGTCGTTGGTGCCGAACCAGCGGATCGCGCTGTCCTTCAACCACTTCGGCGTGTGATCGACCACGGTGGCACCGAGAACGAAGAAGGGGGAGGACACCGGGTCGATGAACACGGCGACGAGGTGTCCGACCCCGAGGACCAGCGCGGCGGCGGCCGCGGCCGCGACTGCCGCCGCGAGCCGGCCCGGATGGCGACGGGTGACGCTGAAACGGCGGACCATGCTGTCACTCCTGGGTTTCGAGTGTCGGCAAGGCCCGCCGCAGCGGGTCAGCCGACTGTCATGCTGACGATCGGGGAGGTGGTCGGCCCGGCTGAACCACCGGCGGGTTCGACCGTCACCGCGAGCGTGTCGGCGACGTCGACCGTGGTCACGACCGAGGCCGGACCGTCCATCACCGCCACCGATGTCGGTGTGCCCGCGCGGATCAGCCACAGCTGATACGCGCGATCGGCAGGCAGCGCGGGCATGTCCTGGAACGACACCGCGGCCGCGCCCAGCGACTTCGACTCGTACACCGTCATCGCGCCGCCACCGGTGACCGCCACCGAGGACTCCCGGCTGTCGGGCTGGTCGAGCACCTGCTGCGCGGTGACCGCACCCGTCCCGTCGTTCGCGCGTTCGATCACCACCCCGATACCGGCACCGGCACCGACCGCCACGATCGCCGCCGCGGCCACGGTCAACCATCGAAGGTGCCAGCGCCTGCCGGTCGCGCCGCGCCGCGCGAGCGGAGACGGCTGTGTGTCGTACCGGTCCAGTGCTCGCATCAGCGCGGTTTCGAGGCGTGCCGGTGGCGGGACCGAGTCGAACACGGTCAGGTCCGCCATCGTCTCCTGGATGCGGCGAACGGCGGCCTGGAACTCGGCCACCCGGTCGGGGCCTGCGGCGTCGAGCCACTCCTCGAGCGCCTGTCGCTGTGGTGGATCCAGCGCGTCGATGGCATAGGGGTAGGCCTCGTCCAGCCACGACCAAGGGGTCCGCCGATCGGTCTCGCTCATCGGGTATTCCCTCCGGTCAAACAGTTCTCCAGCCTTTTCAGGCCGTCTTTGATGCGGCTCTTCACCGTCGGCAACGGCACCGCCAAGGTCTCGGAAACCTCGAGGTAGGTGCGCCCGCCGTAGTACGCCAGCGCCACCGCTTGGCGTTGGAGTTCGGTCATGGTCTGCAGACAGTCCAGCACCGACTGCTCGTCGAGACGCTGGGTGACCTCCTCGGCCACGACGTCGTGGTCGCGGCCGAGGTGGGCGTGGCCGAACACGATGTCGCGGCGGGTGGCCGACTGCTCGGCCCGTACCCGGTCGACCGCGCGCCGGTGGGTCAGCATCATCAGCCAGCCGATCGGGCTGGCCTTGGTCGCGTCGTACTGTCCGGCCAGCGACCAGACCTGGAGGAACACCTCCTGAG
>NZ_JBHWZY010000406.1:0-6109 GCF_042727815.1 Nocardia sp. NPDC060220 | reverse complement strand
GTCTCAGTACCTTGACCGAGATTCGCGACCAGGCGAATGAAAAGTTCGAAGCCTTGGAGAAGAAGGCCGCGGCGGCGAAATCCGCGTACGGTGAGGCGAATGGGCGGGCGAACCCGATCGGACCCGTGGTGGCCGTTACGATCGATCGTCTGACCGGGCGTGTCTATGAAGCGGCGAATGGCGCGCCGGAATCCGGCCTCCGCGTCGCTGACCTGCACCCGAGGTTGTACGAAAACGCCGAAGCGACCGGTCAAGATATGGCCGAGCTGGCCAAGGGCAACAAGGACGCGACGGTGTGGGATCACGGCGACGATCCGCTTCGCCATGCCGAGGTCCGCACGACCAACGAAGCGCTGCACGATCGCGAACGAAACGGTGAGCGCACCGATCGCGCCTCGATGGCGGCGCTCGTTCACGCACCCACGAATCTCAAGTCGGCCGAAGGCGTCGTGTGCTGTGCGAACTGCACCCGAATGGTTTCCGGGACGGAGAGCGCCGAGGGCTTCTCCCGCAGGCACGCCGAGGGTGTGCCGCAAGACATTGTCGACGCCGAACTCCGCGCCGACCTCGAAGGCTCGGCGAATCCGGATGGCACGCCGAGGAAGCCACCCCTTGTCTCTTGGGACGGTGCGCTGCGGGCCGATACCGACTTCATGGGTGACGAAGACGGCGAAACACGGAACCGGAAACCGGATTTCGCTGACCCGGAGCCTGAACCGACGCAGCGCGAGGTCCGCGTCGAGCTGGGTGCCAACGGAGAAGTCGTCGCGCTGCACATCCAGCTGGCAGACGGGCAGTGGGTGGTCGCGCGGAACGACGGCGACGAGGCCACCCAGCATGTGCCCGCGCGCAACGACGCCGACATTCCCGAAGTCGACAACCGGAATGCCCTGCGGAAACTGGTCGACGATCTCAATGCCGGGTATCAGGGGCTGAATCTCAAGTACCCGTCCGGATCGGGGCTCGACGGGCGCGGACAGACCGCGCTGCGCGACGGCGTCAGCGGCGGCGCGCATCTGCTGACCGACCCGCCCGCGTCGCCGGCACCCGCGCATCCCGCGCCGCCGGTGGACGGTCCGATGATCAGCGAACCGCCGCCCGGCGCAGGAGATCCCGCGTTGAACGTGGCGCGGATCGGCAAGGAGGGGCTCACCTGGTACCACAACCGTGAGCACATTCCGGTTATCGGCGGGATACTGGGACGCGAGGCGGATTCGGCAGGCGATTACCGCCCGGTGTACTTCCCCGACGGCACCGAATACCGGCCGTGGATCTCCGACGCCGATCCGAATGCGGTGCGCGACACCGTGCTCAGCGAGCTGCGGGCCAACCGGATGGACGCCGACGAGGTCCGCGACATCCTGAAACAACTGTTCGCCGATGCTCGCGATCCGCGGCTGCGCCAAGACCTGATCGACGATCTGGAATTCAACGGACTCATCGACACCGACGAGGCGCGGGCGATGGAGGACGCACCCCTTCCGCCCGCCGAGGCGCCGCCGGAACAGCAGGGTCCGCCGCCTGAGGGCGAGACGCTGACCGAGATGGCCGAGCGGCTCGGTATCGATCTCGACGGTGAGGGAGCTCGGGATGTGCGCCGGGCGATCGATCTCCAGAGTCACCGGCTGCTGCGCGAGATCGGTGCGATCGAGGGCCTGGCCGACGCGGCACGCCGAGCCGACGAGGAACAGACCCGCCCGTACCGGCGCGCGGATCATCCCGCCGACCCGGCACCTGCCCCTGACGACCGGACACTGCACGGACCGGACCGCCTGCGCGAGATCGAGTCGGACGAACCACGCGACGACGCCGACTATTACGACGACGAACCGGGTGGTGCCGACCCATCGCGGAGTCACTGGGGCGATACCAGCGCCCCACGCCCGGTGCCGTTCTCGCGGGAAGTCAGCTTCCTCGACAAGGATCCGCTCGGCCGGTTCCTGCGCGACCTGATCGTCGCCTTCGAGGGCGTCACCTCGCTGCGCGACTACGACCGGGTCGGCAACGGCGCGGACCGGCTGCCCGAATGGGCCAGCTTCTCCGATGATCGGGAGCCGGGCCGGGACGAGGCGCGGGCCCGCGAGTTCTTCGAACACGCGCTGCGCCGCGACCAGCTGCGTGACGAATTGTCCGGCTGGGCGGCGATGTTCGGCCGTGACCTCGGCGATCTGTCCGGCGATCGCATGGAGCCGACGCTCAACGAGCTGCGTGACGCGGCGCGGCAGCGGGCACAGAACCTCGCCGATTTCATCGCCGCCGCGCAGCCGATCCTGCAGGGTGACGGCGCCGAACCGGTGGGCAAGTCCTACGGTGATCAGGTCGCGCGGGTGCCCGATGCCGACGGCGGGCCGGACCGGTTGCTGGTTGTCGACGGTGCGCTCGACCGTGAGGAGGCGCTGGCCCGCGCGCTGCGGGACAACCCGGAGCTGGCGATCGACATCGACAACGGGGTACTGCGGCCCGACTTCCGGGCCGTGCACGCCGACGGCGCGGGCAGGCAGTTCCTCGATCCGGTGGCCACACCGGAGGTGCAGCACATTCGGCGCACCGTGGATGGCGCCGAACTGCAGGTGACGATGATGCGCGGCGAGGACGGCGAGTGGCGCCCGGTCCAGGCGACACCGGAACCGCCACCCGTCCCGCGCGACCGTGCAGACATGGTGCGCGAAATCGTCGATCTGGCACGGCAACTCGGTCTGGGTCCGGCCGCGCTGCACCCGGACAACATCGACGCCACCATCCGTGCGCTGCACCTGGACAACGCGGTACGCGCGGGGCAGGCCGAGGCGCTGTTCGATTACGCCCGCACGATGGCCGACATCGAGACCTTCTACCTGATCGGTGACGCGCGCGATCAGCTGACATCGCGGCTCGGTCTCGCGGAGAGCGAGCTCACGCCGAGACGGATCGCCGAGGCCCTCACTGATCCGAAACAGCGGCGCGGCAAACGCCAGCAGCAGTTCGAAGACCTGCTCGACGGGCAGCAGCGCGAACCGAGCAAGACCGCGGGCTACTCCCAGCAGCTGCGCAACGTCGACGCGGCCGCGGTCAAGGCGGCGCAGGAAGCGCTGATCAAGGCACTGAGCCCGGGGAATCCGGAGGCGCTGCGCCCGAAGGTCAGTAAGACCGACCCGCGCACCGGCCGGTCGAAGGTCGGCCCGGCCGAGAGCGGCATCGATCCGGCCAAGCTGCGCAAACTCGTCACGCGGATGCACCGGCTCGGCGCGGGCGACCATGCGCGGGAGGCGCTGACCGCCTACGCCGACGCGCTGATGCGCATCGACCCCTACACCGATCATCCCGCGGGCACCAGAGCGGCTGATCCGCGCACCACCGGCGACCCGCACATCTACGACCGCGACGCGATCCACGGACTGCGTGATGTGGTCGGCGCCGCCGAGCCCGGTGCGAATCCCGTCGATTTCGCCGCCCAGGTCGCAGGCAACATCGCCCGCTCCTATGGCGCGGACGAGCCGGTCGGCCCGAATGATCCACGGCCACAGCCGAATCGGGACTGGGCACGCTTGGTCGGAGTGGATGTGTCCACCGCCGACGGTGCGAAGTTCGTCGAGATCTACGAGGCCTACCGCGACGGCAAGATCGAGAAGCACGAGGGTCTGAGCCCGGAGAAGCTGGCCGCCGAGATCGCGGCCATCCGCGAGGAGATCCGCCTCAGAACCGAGCAGCTCGAGCAGCTGAAGGCGCTCACCGACGAGTTCTACCGGCCGGTGGCCGACCTGCCGCCCGCCGAGGGAACGCCGGCCAGAGAGCACCCCGGCTCGCAGCCCGACGCGTTGCCCGAGGGGCGGCGCGGACTGCCCGCGGCGCCGGAGAGTGGCAAGCCGGGCGGGGGTCCGCAACCGGTTGGCCCGCAACCGGATTCGGGCCGACCCGATTCCGAGGTGCCGCCCGAACGCGGCCGCGACCTCGACGATCGGGCCGACGCGAAGCTCGACCAGACCATGCGCAAGCTGGACGAGGTCGCCGGCGAACTGGCCGAACCGATTCCCTCGCTGGACGATCTGGTCGGACCGGGCGAGCCGGTCGATCCGCTGGCGATGATCGACGACGCCGTCGAACGCCAGAACAAGCTGCACGACCAGGCGGACGAGCGACGCGCCGACGGCGCCGATGCCGCCCTGGAGGACACGCTGCGTGATCTCGACGGTGTCGACGCGGATCTGGCCGCGTTGGAGTCGTACCTGCGCGCCCAACGGGATTTCGACGCCGCGCAGGCGGACATCGCCGCCAGGTTCGAGGAACTGGCGGCCAGGGACGCGGAGACCGCCGCGCAGCGTGGCGATGACGCCGACGCGGATTTCGCCGTGCGCGCGGCCGACCTGGCCGCGCTCGAGTCCTACCTCGCCGCGCAGCAGCAGTTCGACGCGTTGCGTGCCGAACTCGCCGAGGCCGCGCAGACACGGCCCGACGAGCTCGACGCCGAGGCGTTGGCCGACGCGCAGGCCCTCGAGTCGTATCTGCGGGCACAGCAGGAATTCGACGCTGCCCGTGCGGAAATGGCCGCCCGGTTCGCCGCCGCGGTCGAACGGCAGGGTGGTGCCTCGACGCCGGACAGTGGGGACGGGTCGACAAGCGAGAGCGGCAACAGTTCGCGTTCTGAGGGCGGTTCCCGCGACAACGACGGTTCGCGCGAGGACGACGGTTCGCGTGACGATGACGACGATTCGGGGGATCCGCCCGCGGCGCAGACGGCGCCCGGCGGCCCGCCGTCCAAGCCGCCGTCGCGTCCGCCGACCGCGCCGAGCCCGGAACCCGAGGAGCCGGCGAAGAATTCGTCGCCACTGGACTTCGGTCTGCCCAAGACGCCCGCCGACCTGGCCGTACCCGGCGACGCCGTGCTGGATCAGCCGGTCACCGACGGTGTCGACGCCGGCGACGCACCCCAGCGCGCGTACCAACGCCGAGACTTCCTCAACGATGTCCACCAGTTCCTGCAGGAACTCAGCGATCTGCCGCCCTCGGCCACCGCCGACACGCCACCGCTCACCCCGGAGCAAGCCGAACAGGTCCGCGTACTCGCCGAAGCGCTCGGCCTCGGTGACGCGCTCACCGGCCAGCGTGATCCGCTCGGAGCGCTCGCCGAGATCGCCGATATGGCGCGGGCCCGCGGATTCCTCGACAGCGCACTGGATCCCGACGCCGAACTCGGCACACCCATGCGGTATCCGGACGACTACGAGCCGCTCGACGTCGACGAGTTGCAGGACGGGCTCGACCACTGGCGGGTCGAGGGCGATCCGCAGGTGCGTGCCGAGATGGCCGAGGAACCGCGGCTGGCCGGACTCGACGACGCCCGACCCTCCGTCGGCGCCGATCCGGAGCCGAACCCGCAGGCCACGCCGCTGCACCCGTCCGCGATACTGCCGCCGGAAGACGGTGCGCGCCGGCCCGGCGGGCCGAGGATCGAGCCCGCGCAGCAGGCGATGGATCGCCTGGCCGCCAGGTTCGGTGTGGATCTCACCGATGCGGGTTCCCTCGACGCCGCCCGGTACCGCCAGTTGCTGCGGGCGGGTGCGGTCGAGGCGTTCGCCGCCGCGGTCCGGCATGCCGAGGCCGCCACCGATCCGCAGCAGCGGGCGCTGCGCGAGGCCATCGCTCGGCGCTGGGCGGCCCGGCTGGGACTGCCTGCCGACCCCGGTCTCGTCCGCGCCGCCGACGACCTCAACCGGTTGCGCGCAGGGGTGACGCGCGACGCCGGTGATATGGCGCACCTGTATCAGATGGTGCGCACCGAGCTTGACGACCGCGTGCTGTCGCTCGACGTCGACGGCGACAAGATGCTGGTGCGGCTGGTGGCCGACGGGCCCGACGCCTGGCATCTCGAACCACTCGCGCGCATCGAACCGAAGCCGTTCACCTCGACCGCGGACAAGGCGGTCGAGGTGCCGCCGAAGAAGAACTGGCTGCGCAAGCTGTGGGACCGGCTCGTCAATCGCGGCTACTACGGCGACAATCCGAAGTACCCGTCCGGATCGAGCATGGACGGTGCCGGTCAGTCGATGCTCGGCCACAGTGCCGGGCTGCCGTTGACCACGGTGAAGGACTCGACACCAGGCCAGCCAGGTGGCGAATACGACCAGCTGCAGAT
>NZ_JBHWZY010000405.1:0-6117 GCF_042727815.1 Nocardia sp. NPDC060220 | reverse complement strand
GATTCAGTAGTTGATCGGTGACTTCCTCGGCGCTGAGCGTGCTCTCCGACTCGAGCCACCACGACAGCGTGGCGACCAATTCCCCCACCCAGGCACGCGCCAGCACCTCGGCATCGATACGCAACTCGACCCCCTGAGCAGCCGCGCGCGCGGAAAAGATCTCCACCGCGGCACCACTGCGATCGTCGGAGAAACGACGCAAGGCGCGCCCATCCCCCGCCCCACGCAGCACCACCCGGAAAGCATCACGTTCCTCGGCCGCGTACCGGAACAACTCCAATACCGGCTTACCGGTGAAGCCTCTCACCGAACCGGCGACCAGCGGCTGCAGCCTGCGCTGCATCTCTTCGATCAACTCGGTGACGAGGTGATCGAGCAGCGCGTCCTTGTCGGCGTAGTGGGTGTAGAACGTTGCCCGGCCCAGGTCGGCCGCCTCGGTGATGTCCTCCACGGTCACCCCGGAGAAGCCTCGTTCGAGCACCAGCGCGACGAAAGCTTCCCTGAGCAGCCGACGCGTACGACGGGTCCGACGATCCTCAGCCACTGCAAGACCTTTCCCTGGGCACTCATCGGGATCCTACCGAGATAGACAACGTGAACAAATATTGTCATCACGTTCAAGCATTGCCGAGCAACCGTGTGGTCCAACCGATCGCATCACAGCCATCCGGGCCCGCGACCCGGCTTCGTCCAGGCGCATCAGCAACTGGAACTCGTCGCCCACAGCCCACAGCGCGACCGTCATATCCGCGGTCGCCCGGGCGGGCGGTTGCGCGGTGTCGATACCGTCGAGTGCGCGACCGATTCCGGTCACAAGTGTGGGTTTCTGTGGGGCGCTTCCATACCGAGCTGGATCGCGAAAGCAGGCCGATCACGCGATCGAGTGTGTCGTCGTAGCGTTCATCGGAATCCGACGAATCCCGCCTGGGGGGGCAGAATGCCCCTGCTCGACAGCCGGTCCACGACATAGTCTGGACTGATGGCACGGCTGCCGGAATTCAGGAGCGAGCTGGTTCTGGGTCCGTTGCTGCGTCACGTCGGCGAATGCGACGCCACCGTCTGGGTCGAGACCTCCGCACCGTGCACTGTCGAGGTCCTCGGCCACCACGAACACACCTGGACCATCGCCGGACACCATTACGCTCTCGTCCTGATTACAGGACTGGCGGCCGGTTCCGTCACGCGGTACGAGGTCAGTCTCGATGGGACGCGCGTCTGGCCGCTGCCCGACGCCCCGTACCCGTCCGTCATTCGCACGCTCAGAGGCGACGCCGATCTGATCCTCGCCTTCGGCTCGTGCCGATTCGCCACACCGACCGCGACGCAGGACAACGACCACTTCGACGCCGACGCTCTCGACGCCTATGCGCGGCGAGTCATGCAACGCCCGCCCGAAGATCTGCCCGACGCATTGTTGCTACTCGGCGACCAGGTTTACGCCGATGAGCTGTCCCCGGAGATCCTCCGGCGCATCGACGAGGTGCACGACCTCGACCAACCGCCGGGCGCCCAGATCCGCAACTTCGAGGAGTACACGTGGCTCTATTCCGAGTCATGGTCCGACCCGCAGGTGCGCTGGCTGCTGTCCACGGTTCCGTCGTCGATGATCTTCGACGACCACGACGTCATCGACGACTGGAACACCTCGACATCGTGGCGTGACGAGATCGAGGCCACCGGCTGGTGGGAGGAACGCATCGTGGGCGCGTTGTCGTCGTACTGGATCTACCAGCACCTGGGCAACCTCTCGCCCGCGGCCCTGGCCGACGACGAGCTCTACCAGCGGATCCGATCCGAGGGCAGCGACTGCGCGGAGTTACTCCGCGATTTCGCGTCCGCAGCGGACGAAGAAGCCGACGGCGCCAAGGGTGCGCAATGGTCGTATCGCCGCGATCTCGGCACCACCCGGCTGCTCGTCATCGATTCCCGGTGCGGACGCATACTCGGCGGCGGCACGCGGTCGATGGTCTCCGAGCCCGAGTTCTCGTGGATCGAACGACAGACCGAGGGCGACTACGACCACCTGCTGGTGGGGAGCTCGCTCCCGTGGCTGCTGCCGCGCGCCCTCCACGACCTGGAGTCGTGGAATGAGCGCATGGCCTCAGGGGTCCGCGGCCGACGTGTGGCCGGATGGTCCGAAAGATTGCGGCGTTCAGCCGATCTGGAACACTGGGCCGCGTTCCGAGAGTCATTCGACCGGCTCGCCCAACTCGTCGCCCGCGTCGGGCGCGGACAGTGCAGCAGCCCGGGGGGACGGGCGCCCGCCACGATCTGCGTGCTGTCCGGCGACGTTCACCACGCCTATGCCGCGCAAGCGCAGTTCCCCGACGCCGTGCGATCCCGGGTCTACCAGCTGACCTGTTCGCCGATGCACAACTACGTTCCGACCGCCATGAAGGCGATCTTCCGGGTCTCGTGGAGTCGGGCCGCCGAACGGGTGACGCGTTTCCTCCTGGACCGGGTGTCCACCGTTCCCCCGGTGTCGGTCGAGTGGAGTCGGGTCACCGGCCCCTTCTTCGGCAACCAGATAGCGACGCTGCATCTGCGCGGCCGGACCAGCCGCTTCGTGCTGGAGCAGGTGAGCACCGACGGCGGCCGTCCACATTTGACGACGGTCGCGGACGTGGTGCTGTCGACCGAGACGGACGGCTCGCCCCACAGCGGTATACGCCGAGATCCATGAAGGGCCGGGTCGCGGCGAGTCGGCCCTCGTCGTGCGGTGACCGGCTTCCGATGCAAAGAGCGACCCCAACATCTGGGCGATCCACAACCTGATCTCCTCGGTGCTGATCGCAACAGCTCAAGGCCGCGTTCGCGCACTCACCTCCAATGACATGGCCGCCGCGTTGGATATCACGGCACCGAGGTTGTGGAAATCGCCGTGCACACCGGATCGGCGGCATCGAAACGGCCGGGTGAGCGGGTCGCGTGAGTCGACATGCCGCTCGCACCTCCGCTACCGGTGGTTTCGCCTGCGCGGTCCAGTGCGCGAAAGCTCCCGATGAACGGGATACCCCGTCTTTGATTCGGGCAAATAGCTGCTTCTGTGAGACGCGACACTCCGAATTCCGGTTCTTCGACATACCGGAATTGGCGTTCGCCACAATGAAAGGCATTCCCACCCATGCGAATCCGACCTCTTCGATTGTCCATTGCCGTGATGGCGGTCGCGGCCACAACCGCTACCACCGGCGTCGCGTCCGCCGATATCGACTTCGGCAGTTCCGGCAGCAGCTCCGGCAGCAGCGGCGACATGGTCATCACCCTGGTGCGCCATGCCGAGTCCCTCGGTAACACCTCCGGCCTGATCGACACCAAGGTGCCCGGACCCGACCTGACCTCACGCGGCCGGTCACAGGCAGACAATCTGGCCATCCAGCTGGGCGACAAGAACTACGACTGCGCCTTCGCGTCCAACATGGTGCGTACCGAGCAGACCGCGGCACCGACCGTCGCCAAGCAGGACCTGAGCCTCGACATTCAGCCCGGTTTCCGGGAGATCGAGGCAGGCCAGTACGAGGGCACCCCGGAGGCCGAGGCGATGTCCGGGTACCTACAGGCGCCGATCAAGTGGCTCTCCGGCGACCTGAGCGCACGGATTCCAGGCTCCATCGACGGCAACGAGTTCGACGGCCGCGTCGATCAGGCACTGCTCGATGTGCAGCGCCGCGGCTGCGCCAACCCGGTGATCTTCTCGCACGGCGGCACCATCATGTTCTGGTCGATGATGAACGCCGCCAACGCCGACAAGAGCAAACTCGGCACCGATCCGATGCGCAACGGCGGCCGCGTCGTCCTCGAGGGCAGCCCGCAGAAGGGCTGGAAGATTGTCGAGTGGGTCGGTCACCCGGACCTGGGCTGATTCACCCTTCTGTGCCCCGGATGCCACCGACACAATCGATGGCACCGGGGCACGGTTGTCTCTCAGCCCAGGAGCGCCCGTGGCGCAGTCGTCCACCGCGGCGGGGCACTGGCATAGTCAGGGAAGCGCCGGCCGAGCGCACGGTCGACAGCGCTGATGCTCGCGCGACGGTCACCGCCGAAGCGCAACCACCCGCGCCAGTTATGCCCGTCCCGGTCCAGGCCGGACCGTGGTGAACCGAAGGGATTTCTGTCCATGACCGTCGTGAAAGTGCAACGCAGCATCGACGCCCCGATCGAAGCGGTATTCGACGCCTACACCGACCATGCGGCGCTGGCGCTGGTGCCCGGCATCGTGTCGGCCGCTGTGGTCCGGCCCGGCGACACCGAACCGAACGGGCTCGGCGCGATCCGCGAGGTGAACGCCGGCATCGCCTGGTTCCGGGAGGAGATCACCGCCTTCGACCGGCCCGTCCTGATGGAGTACAGGATCCGCAAGGCGCGGCCACCGTTGCAGCACAAACTCGGCCGGGTCGAGTTCGAGTCGACCTCGCCAGGCACGACCCTTGTCACTTGGACATCGGAGTTCGATTCACCCGTGCGGGGTATCGGATTCGTGTTCGGTCCCGCCGGCAAACTCATCGCCTCGGCCGGGTTCAGCTGGGTCTTGAAATGTCTCGACAACCGCATCGGGTCCTGACTGTCACCAGCATCGCGGATCCGGATCCCAGTTCCTCGGCGTGATTCATCGGTGCTCCGGATTGTCGAAGTCGGGCCTGCATCCGGCGTCCCACTCGCTGCGCTGGTTTCCGAAGGCCGGGATTCCGCCGTTGCGCCGCAGCATGGCCGCCACGTGCATGAGGTTGAAGGTCATGAACGACGTATTGCGGTTGGTGAAATCGTTGTCCGGTCCGCCCGAATCCGGATCGAGATAGGACGGACCCGGACCGACCGACCCGATCCATCCGGCATCGGCCTGCGGCGGAATGGTGTACCCGAGGTGCTGCAGGCTGTAGAGGATATTCATCGCGCAGTGCTTGATACCGTCTTCGTTACCGGTGATCAGACACCCCGCTGCCCGCCCGTAGTAAGCGTATTGACCGGCATCGTTGAGCAGCGACGAGCATCCGTAGAGGCGTTCGATCACCCGTTTCATCACCGAACTGTTGTCGCCCAGCCAGATCGGGCCGCACAAGACCAGGATGTCGGCGTCGAGCACGCGCGAGAAGATCTCCGGCCATTCATCGGTCGGGGCTCCGTGCTCGGTCATGTCAGGCCACACTCCGGTCGCGATATCGTGGTCGACCGCGCGCAGCTCCTCGACTTCGACACCGCGCCGACGCATGATCTGCGCACTCAACCGCACCAGCCCGTCGGTATTGCTGGGCTCGGGCGAACGTTTGAGCGTGCAATTGATGAACAGCGCGCGCAGATCGTCGAAGCGCGGGCCCGGTTCGGTCACCGCCTCGGGCCCGGTCACCGCCTCGGCCCGACTCGAAGGCCGAGCACCCGGCAGAGCAGTGGGCGGTGGTGGTCGCGGGGGTTGTGGTGCGGCACTGGTGCTCCCATCTCTTTGGTGTGACTGTTCGATCACTCGAGTCGCTGGAGCGCGGCGGATTTCGTCGCGAACGAGCGACGGCGGCGTGTCGGTCAGTCGGCGAAGATGCCTTTCAGCATCCCGGTGGCCTGACCGACCTCGATCAGGTAGCCATCGGGGTCGCGCAAGTAGCACCGTAGTTCGGCCTTGCGGTCCAGCGGCTCGGTCAAGAACTGTCCGCCTTTGGCGGTGACGTCGGCATAGAAAGCGGCGATGTCGGCGACCCGCACGTTGAGAAACGACGAGACCACCTCGCCGGCCGTCGGCGGTGCCAGCGTGATGTCGGGCTTGTCCGGGGTTGGTCCACCGCCGGGATTCATGATGATCCAGCTGTTGGCGACCTTGACGATAGCCGGATTTTCCGCGAGAACGACCTGGCCGCCGAGGATGTCGGCGTAGAAATCGCGCGAGCGGACCACATCGCGCACGGTCAGGAAATGGGTGAGGATCAGACCCTGTTCGGGTGCGGGGAGGTCTGGGCGACTGGTCACGAGGGCTCCTTCGGTTCGAGTTACCGTGCGCGTTCCCACTACCGATCTGTTGACACACTCGCTGCGCCGCGGTGCGACCAGCGACTGCCCGGCCCCGCCTGGGAACGACGCTCACGCCGCAGGCTTGGTCAGGGCCGCTGGGATACCCGCTCTTCGTCGCCGCCGAGC
>NZ_JBHWZY010000404.1:0-6119 GCF_042727815.1 Nocardia sp. NPDC060220 | reverse complement strand
GGCTCGTTGGAGGCGGGCGCGACGGTCGAAGCGTTGCCCTGACCCGCGGGCTGGGTGGTCACCGGAAGGCGCGATGGCGTGGACGCACCGTCACACGCGGCGAGCCCACCGGCGAGCACCGCCAGCGCGGCCACCGTGATTACTGATCTCATGATCTCTCCCCTCGATGTCCGACCCCATTCGAAGGAAGAATCGACAGCAGAAGCGGATTCGTTTCCTGCGCTCATGAACCGTGACCCACCCGAGGTGAGCCCGTGACGACAGCTCAGCACGTCTGGTACGCCGCGTACGGCTCCAACATGCACGCGCGGCGGTTCGCCTACTACCGCGAAGGCGGCACCCCGCCCGGAACCGACCACACCTATCCGGGGTTCCGTGACCGGTCCGCACCGGCCGCCGTCGTACCGCTCGACCTACCGGGAAGTCTGTATTTCGCCTGGCAGAGCCCCGTGTGGACCGGCGGGGTCGGGTTCTATGCCGCGCGCCCCGCGGCGGGCAGGCCGGTCGGCGCGGCGGCACGGGGGTACTTGCTGACCGTCGGTCAGTTCGGTGACCTGCTGGCGCAGGAGATGTATCGAAGTCCGGCGATCGACTTCGATCCGGCGCCGGTCCTCGCCGACGGTGCGGTGCGGCTCGGGCCGGGTCGGTACGAGACGGTGGTGCACGCGGGGACGCACGACGGGATTCCCGTCCTCACCTTCACCTCACCGTGGGATCCGGAAACCGTGGCCCTGCGACGGCCCTCGGCCCGATATCTGACGATGATCGGCGCCGGGCTGCGCGAATCACACGGCTGGGATCTGGATCGCATCGTCGACTATCTGCGGGTGTGGCCCGGAATCGCCGGGCACTGGACCGAGCCCGACCTGCGCGGCGCGCTACTCAGCGCCACCGGACTCGAGCGGCCCTAGATTTTCGTCGCGCCGATCGCGGGTACTCCCCTGGTGCGGGGCGTCGACCACCGGGAGCACACGCATGGAGTGGTTCACGGCACCGGAGTACTGGCAGGGCAGGCTGATCTTCCAGCGTGGCCTGGCGGTGATCTACGCCCTCGCCTTCCTGACGGCGGCACTACAGTTCCGCGCGCTCCTCGGTGAGCGCGGGATGCTGCCCATCCCGCGATACCTGGCCCGGACGCCGTTCCGCCGGTCACCCAGCCTGTTCCAGCTGCGCTACTCCGATCGGTTCTACGCCGGCATCGCCTGGTTCGGTGCGGTGCTCGCGATGTCGGTCGCGCTCGGTGTCGCCGATCTGGTGCCGCTGTGGGCGGCCATGGCGTTGTGGTTGCTGCTGTGGGCGCTGTATCTGTCGATCGTCAACGTGGGGCAGACCTGGTACTCGTTCGGCTGGGAATCGCTGCTGCTCGAGGCGGGGTTCCTGGCGATCTTCCTCGGCAACGACACCGTCGCGCCGCCGCTGCTGGTGTTGTTCGCCGCGCGCTGGCTGCTGTTCCGGGTGGAGTTCGGGGCCGGGCTGATCAAGATGCGTGGCGATCGGTGCTGGCGGGACCTGACCTGCCTGTACTACCACCACGAGACCCAGCCGATGCCCGGTCCGCTGAGCTGGTTCTTCCACCATCTGCCCCGGCCACTGCACCGGGTGGAGGTCGCCGCCAATCATGTCGCGCAGCTGATCGTGCCGTTCGGGCTGTTCGCGCCGCAGCCGGTGGCGAGCGTCGCGGCGGGCATCATCATCGTCACGCAGTCGTGGCTGGTGCTCTCCGGCAATTTCGCCTGGCTCAACTGGGTGACTCTGCTGCTGGCGACCACCGCGGTCAGCGCGTACCCGGTACTGCCGGACGCGCCGCCGGTGGCCGAGCCGCCCGGATGGTTCCTCGGCGCCGTCGTCGCCTTCGTCGCGATGGTGGTGGTGCTGAGCTTCTGGCCGGTGCGCAACCTCCTCTCCGCACAGCAGGCGATGAACGCCTCGTTCGACCCGTTGCACCTGGTCAACACCTATGGTGCGTTCGGCAGCATCACCCGGGTCCGTCAGGAGATCGTGCTCGAGGGCACCGACGCCACCCACCTCACGCCGGACACGGTGTGGCGCGAATACGAGTTCAAGGGCAAACCGGGCGACCCCCGGTACCGTCCGCGCCAGTGGGCGCCCTATCACCTGCGGCTGGACTGGTTGATGTGGTTCGCCGCGCTGTCGCCGGCCTACGCGCGATCGTGGGCACTGCCGTTGGCGATCCGGCTGCTCGACAACGACCCCGATACCCTGCGCCTGCTGCGGCGCTGCCCCTTCCCCGACGCACCGCCGCACTACGTGCGCGCCCGGCTGTACGAGTACCACTTCAGTACGCCCGCCGAACTGTTCCGCGAACGGATCTGGTGGCGCCGAACCCTGATCGGCGAGTTCCTGCCTGCGCTGCGTCACCCACGCCTCGACCGGCACCGGGAATGAGAAAAGCCCGGCACGATGGCCGGGCTTTTCGTTGAGCGGATGACGAGATTCGAACTCGCGACCCTCACCTTGGCAAGGTGATGCGCTACCACTGCGCCACATCCGCGTGCCTTCCGAAACCGATCCGGCGAGCGCCGGTGACTTCGTCGTGCGAGTACGAACTTTAGCGCGAAACTCCCGAACTACGAAATCCGGGCTCACTCATCACCCGGGGCGGCGGTGAGACCTCGCGTCGGCGGGCGTCGTTAAGCAGGTCACAAGGATGCGGAAAAGGCTGCGGGGGAAGGTTTTTCGCAGGCGGTAGTCGTGACCGCGGGAATCATGGGAGGAACGACTGTGAAGTCTCTGGGGATGATCGCGGCGGGCGTCGCGATGACGGCGCTGACCGTATTGGGGGCCGGACCGGCGCACGCCGACTTCACCGACCCGGTGGAGTACACCGACAGTGGGGAGAACGTGGAGGACGAAGGGTTCGGGGAGTACGCGGTCAACCGTTCCGACCCGAACTCGTGCCTGGTGGTGCAGAACCACACCGGCGGGCAGGTGACGGTCCGGTTGAACTACCCGACCAGCGGCGGAAAGTGGCTGTTCAACCACGATCAGGTCGGTGTGCTGATGCGCAACGGCAAGGTGGTCACCTCACCGTCCGGCAATTGGAATGTGCGGACGAACCCGCCGATCAGGTTCAACTGGGTCTACGACGGCAACATGAACACCCGCAGGGGTTGCAACGGGTCGTGGGTGCTGACCATGAACTGAGCCGCAGGGTCCGGTGCGCCGCCACGCACCGGACCCGCCCGGTCAGCTCGGCCTCGACGCGCCGCCTGCGACGACGGGGGCGAAGGCGGCGCGGTGGTCGGCGGCCCAGGCGGCGTAGCCGCGGGGTGGTCTGCCGAGGACGCGTTCGATGTCGTCGGTGACGAGCTCGTTGTGGCCGCCGCGGATGAAGGACTGGCCGATCAGTGAGCCTTCCACGAAAGCGGGCGGAAGACCCGCGGCGACCATGAACGCGCGGGCGTCGGCTTCGGCGATATCGGTGACGGCGATCGGGCGGTCGAGAACCCGCGCGAGAACGGCGGCCTGGTCGCGGCCCGTGTGCAGGTCGGGGCCGGTCAGGGTGTAGATACGGCCGTGGTGATCGTTCGAGCGCAGCGCCGCTGCGGCGACCGCCGAGACATCGCGTGGGTCGACCACGGCCTGCCTGCCGTCGCCGGTGAGGTTCGGGACGGGGTGACCGTTGCTGAGGGATTCGATCCAGCTGAACGTGTTCGACGCGAAAGTATTGGGGCGCAGAATCGTCCACTCCAAGCCGGAGTCGCGCACAGCCTGCTCCCCTGGCACATGCCAGGAACCCGGCACGCCGAGCCGTGGGTCGCCGGTACCGACCGCGGACAGCTTCACCACTCGCCGCACACCGGCCTTTCGCGCGGCAGCCACCAGTTCGGCATCGGTGCCGGTGCTGTCCGGGCCGGGGATCCCGACGAGGAACGCGGCCGCTACGCCCGCCATGGCGGGTCCGAACGTTGCCGGGTCGCGGTAGTCCACCCGCACCACCTCCACCCCGGCGGGGAACCCTGCCCGCTCCGGGTCGCGGGTCGCCGCCCGGACGGCGACGCCCTCGGCTGCCAGCTGTCGCACGATGTCGCTTCCGATGGTGCCTGTCGCACCGGTGATCAGGATCATGGAACGAGCATGGCCGCCGCGCTGCCTGCGAAGATAGGAGAAATCGGCACGGACATCCCGGCCCGCGCCGCCTACAGTCGACCAGGTGGAGTATCTGACCTCGGCGCACATCGAGACGCCCGTGACGACACCGGAATCGTTGCGCCCGTGGCTCACCGAACTCACCAGCACGCCACTGTTCGACGACCTCGCTCAGCCGTTCGCGCATCCGCCCGTCGCGACCACCACGGTCGTCCTGCGCACCGAAAAGTCCGGTCGCGGTAGCGCGTTCGTCGTCGGCGCGCAGACCAAGGCGTCCTACTCGACACCCGAGGAGCCCGCCGGGTGCGTGCGGCTGCGCCTGGAACCGGGCGTGACCCGCCAGCTGCTCGGCGTGACCGCGGGCGAACTCACCGACCGCGTCTTTCGTCTCGACGAATTGCCGGGTCCGCTGGGCGGTTTCGCGACGGAACTGACGGGCGTGCCCGCCGCACACGCGATCACCCAACTGGAAGACCTACTGCCGCACACTATCTCGGAATCGGATACCGATCGGGCGCACCGGATCGTGCTGCGCGAGGCGATCTCGGCGCTCACCGCCGACAACGCCCCCGCACTCTCCGAACTCACCGCGCGCCTCGCTGTCAGCGAGCGCCAGCTGCGCAACCTGTTCACCATGGGAATCGGCCTGTCCCCCAAGCATTTCGCTCGCATTCAACGCCTGCGGCGGGTCCTCTCCTACGCGGGCGACACCCCATGGTCACACCTCGCGGCGAGTACCGGCTACTACGACCAGTCCCACCTCACCGCCGACTTCCGCACCCTCATGGGCGTCCCACCCGCCGCCTACCTTCGCGGCAAGCTGCCGGCACCGACCCGCTGCCGGATTCCACGCTGAGTCCGCCTCCGCGGGCATCCGCCACATCGCACGCGAGCCGAACGGGCACAGTAGCGATCACGGCGCAGGAGCGCTCACCACCCGGACAGTCGGCGGATTCCGCAAGCTCTGACCGACCACGCAGTAGCGCTCGGTGAGTTCGCCGAGCTTGACCAGGGCGGCGTCGTCGACAGCAGCCGAGGTGGTGACGGTGATCGTCACGGCGATCGGCGAAACCCCGACCTCCACGGTTCGATCGATGCCCAGGGTGCCGGTGGCGTCGAAGGACCCCGCCGCCTCGACCTCGGCGCCGGTGATGGGCAGGCCCATCGCGGTGGCGACGCTGCGGCAGGTCACCCCGGCGCAGGCCGCCACCGCCTCCAGCAGCATGTCGCCCGAGCAGGCGTCGGCGCCGTCACCGCCGGTGGCGCGGTGCAGGCCGGCGCGGACCGGGCCGGCGAAGGTCCGCACCGTGCAGGTGATGCCGGGTTCGGCGAACGAACCGGCGCCGCGCAGGGCGGTGACCGCGGCGGCCGGGTCGTCCCGGTAGCGCTGTTTCACCGGAGCTTGCAGGGCCTTCAACTCCGCCGCGGTGGTCATCTCCCGAGCGTAAGCCCGCCCGAGGCCGAAATATCAGCCCTCGGTGTCCTGCGTTTTCTCTGCCTTGCGGGCGAAACGTTCGGCCGCTTCGGCTTCGTCGAGGGCGGTGGCCTCTTCGAGGGAAGGGGCACTGCCACCGAGCCGTTTCGGGACCCAGTAGGCGCCGGGCTCGTGCTCGTAGGATTCTTGCAGGTCGGCGAGCATTTCCTGCATGGTGGAGCGCAGCTGTGCGGTGAGGTCGGCGACGGGTTCGTAGGGCTGGATGGGGGTGCCGACGGCGATCGAGATGGGGGTGTTGGTGCGGCCGAGCCGCTTGGGGAAGCCCTTGGTCCAGACGCGCTGGGCGCCCCAGATGGTGATCGGGATGATCGGCACACCCGCCTCCAGTGCCATGCGGGCCGCGCCGGACTTGAATTCCTTGATCTCGAAGCTGCGGCTGATCGTGGCCTCGGGATACACGCCGACGAGCTCGCCGTCGCGCAGGTACTGCACCGCCGATTGGTACGAGTCGGCGCCCGCGGTGCGGTCGACCGGGATGTGCTTGAGGGTGCGCATGATCGGGCCGGAGATGTTG
>NZ_JBHWZY010000403.1:0-6131 GCF_042727815.1 Nocardia sp. NPDC060220 | reverse complement strand
GCTCAGGGCACCACGCTGCAAGGTGAACTCGACTCCTACGCTGTCGAATTCGGCCTGCACGCGGGCGGGCAGGTATCCCTGCGCCTGCCCGACCAGGCCGCCGCGAGCGTGCTGGTCGCCGCCCTGCGCGCGAACCCACCCAGCGACATCGCAGGCACCCCGGTGAAATTCACCGACCAGGCGCAGGTCCGCGGCCGGCTCCGCACCGACGCACTGATCTTCGACGCCGACGACTTCCGCATCGTCGTGCGTCCCTCGGGCACCGAACCCAAACTCAAGTGCTACCTGGAGGTATTCGCCCCGGTCGCCGACCGGGACGACCTGAACGACGCGAAACAGCTCACCGCCCAGCGCCTCTCCCAGCTCACCACGTTCTGCCGGTCGCTGGCAGCGGGCGAGCAATAGTTCAGCGGGGGCCGAACTGGCGGTCGCCCGCGTCGCCGAGGCCGGGGACGATGTAGGCGTTCTCGTTGAGTTTCTCGTCGATGGCGGCGGTGATCAGGCGGACCGGGAGGCCCGAGGCCGCGAGGGCGGCAACGCCTTCGGGTGCCGAGACGACGCAGATGGCGGTGATGTCGGTCGCGCCGCGGGCGGCGAGCAGTTCGATCGTGTGGCGCATGGAACCGCCGGTCGCCAGCATCGGATCGAGGACGAAGACGGGCAGGCCGGTGAGGTCGGCGGGCAGCGACTCGAGGTACGGCACCGGCTCGTGGGTCTGCTCGTCGCGGGCGATGCCGACGAATCCGACGCGGGCTTCGGGCACGAGTTCGGCTGCGGCGTAGACCATGCCGAGCCCGGCGCGCAGCACCGGCACGAGCAGTGGGGGCGCCGCCAAACGGACGCCCTCGGTGACCGCGACCGGCGTGTCGATGGGCTCGCGCACCACCGGCGCGTCGCGCAGCGCCTCGTACATGAGGATGCCGGTGAGATCGGCCAGAGCATTGCGGAAAGTGGCGTTGTCGGTCCGGGCGTCCCGCATGGTGCTGAGCAGGGCCGCGGCGAGTGGATGATCGACGGTGTCGGTGCGCATGAAAAGACGATAGGGTCGCTTGGCGCTTCGCGCCTACGACCGCTGGGGAAATTTTCGCGGTAGTAGGGAACCGAATGCGGCGTCGGTGCGTCCAAGATACTGAGTGACGTACTCTGCCCGGGAACTCGAGGATTGGGGGAAGTTCGATGACGAAAAAAATGTCGGCCGATGCCGAAGGCATCGTCGCGTACAGCGCAGCTGCTGAGGTGATGGCCACGGAACTGGCCACGGCGGCGGCTGGCTCGGTTGCCTCCGACCCCACCCTGCTCGGCCCCATCATGGGTCTCATCGGCGGCGATTTCACCGCCGCCTACTCCGCCGCGCACGCCGGTCACGTGGCGTCGATCGCCCAGCTGTCGGCGGTCATGGGGAGCATGGGGCTGGCCACCGCCAGCGCCGCGACCACCCTCGTCGAGACCGACCTGAACAACGCGGCCGGGCTCAGCGCCGCCGCGGGCGACATCGGTACCGAAGCATGATCGACCTCAGCGGCCTGGCTCAGCCCCTCCTCGATCTGCTGTCGAGCTTCGGCACCGGCGTACTCGGCACCGGCGGCGCATCCGACGGCTTGCGCTCGACCTCGACCAACCTCGACCAGATCTATCAACAGGGCCGCAACAGCATCAACAACGTGAACACCGCGTGGGACGGCCAGGCCGTCGACGCGGCCACCGCGAAGGCGCTGCGCGTACAGACCTCCTCGGCGACTCTGAGCGACAACGGCACCGAGATGGCGACCGTCGTCGACCAGGCCGCCGCCTATGTGGAGACCGGTCAGAAAGAGCTCGACGGAATCGTCAACTCGTTCCTGTCGCAAGTGTCCGCGCTCAGCCCCACCCTGGGCACCCCGGCCGGTCTGACCGCCGTGGTGAGCTCGGCGATCGATCACATCGGTCAGGGCATGGGCGTCGTCGGCCGGGTACAGGACGAACTCGGCACCCAGACCTCCGCGATCCAGGAGCTCACCCCCGCGCCGTCGAGCACGTCGCTGGCGAGCGTCTCGTCCGGCGCGAGCAACCTCGTGTCCTCGGCCTCGAGTTCCGGCCTGCTCTCGACCGCGGCGAGCACCGGCAGCACAGTGCTCAGCGCCATGGGTTCCGGCCTGTCGACAGCGATGGGTGGCAGCAACAGCAGCAGCAGCTCCTCGAAGTCGACCACCACGGGTGGGACCTCCGCGGGCACGGGCGGATCGACGGGGTCATCGGCCGGTTCGTCGACAGGGTCCGGTACCGGCGTCAAGATCACCCTGCCCGACGGCAGCACCGTCGAGGCGCCCAACGAGAAGGCCGCGACCGCGGTCCGCTCGGCCATCGGCGCCGTCGGCACCCCGTACGTCTGGGGCGGCAACGACCCCCAGTCGGGCATCGACTGCAGCGGGCTCACCAAGTACGCCTACGGCGAGGCCGGGGTCGAACTGCCACGGCTGGCGCAGGAACAGCACATCGGCAATCCTCAGGTATCCCCCGGTGACCTGATGCCGGGCGATCTGGCGGTGTGGGACGGCCATGTCGCCATGGTCGTCGGCAACGGGCAGCTCGTCGAGGCGGGCGATCCGGTTTCGATCAGTTCCATCCGAACGGAGAACAGTGGCATGGAGTTCTACGGCTTCTACAGGCCTACCGAATGAGCGGCACGCCGATCCCCGAGGTCCCCAATGTGGAGTCCGCGGTCAGCACCAACCGCTCCGGCACGATCTCGGTCCGCGCGACCAGCATGGGTCTGCCGATCGCGCTCAAGTTCGAACGCAGTGAATACCAGTTCGGCGCACAGGCGCTGGCCGACGAGATCCTGCGCCTGACCCGGCGCTCGACCATCGCCGCCGCGGCTCGCCTGCGCGAGGTCTACAGCGAGCAGGCGCAGATCCCCGACGAACTGCTCGACAAGATGAACCTGCCCACCCGGCGTCAAGCGGTCGACGAGCTCGATCGCATCGACGACGCCGACACCGGTCAGACGAGTTGGATGAGGCCACTGTGAGTGCGGAAATGGATGCCCTGGTCGCGGGCGTCACCGGAAAACTCGAGGCGCTCGAGGCCGCGCTGTACGGGTTGAAGCAGGTCAACGGGCGGTTCACCACCGAGGACGGGCTGGTCACCGCCGAGGTGAACAGCGACGGCGCCCTCGTCGCCCTGACGCTGGACGAAGCCATCACCACGCTGGCGCCCGCCGAGGCCGCCGCACTCATCCTGTCGGCCTGCAAACAGGCCACCGAGACCGCCGGTGAGGCACGTTCCAACATCATTGCGACACTGAACGAATCGCTCGCCGGCCCGAGTGCACAGCCCGACGGGCAATTAGCACCCGGGCCGGATAGTGCCCGGCGCTCGAGCTAGCTAGGCTTCGCGTCATGGCTTCTGGAGACATCGTCCCGATCGAGCTCGGTCTGACCGATGGCGATCTCGTCACCCTGTGGGCACCGCGCTGGCGCGACGGTGACGACGAGTGGGAGGCGTTCCTCGGTCACGAGGACGACCTCTACGGATTCGAGTCCGTTGCGGAGCTGGCGGCGTTCATCCGCACCAACTCCGACAACGACCTCGTCGACCACCCGTCCTGGGCGGTCATCGCCGGACTTTCGGCCGCTGAGCTGGAGCCGGAGGAGAATTTCAGCTTCGATCTGGTCTCCGTGCCGGAACTGGCGGCGGGCGACCCGGACGTCGACGTCGTCGGCGAGCTCGAGGACACCCTGGCGATGGTGCGCAATATCGCCGAGGTGTGCGAGCTCGACGTGGTGACCAAGTTCTTCGGCAACAACCCGGTGCTCGGTGCGCTGGCCAGCGGGGCGAGCACATTCGTCGGCCGCGACGGTGAAGAGCTGTGGGACCAGGTCGGTGCCGCGATCGTCAAGGGCTGGGACGACGTGCTCGACGCGATCGACAGTGTCGTCAGCACACCCGATGTCGACGCGGCCGCGGTGGCCGTCGCCGAGGCGGAGCTGCTGGCGGCCGAGGAGAACGAGGTCGACGCCGACGATGTCGCCGAGGAGGAGGAAGAGTTCGAGAACGTCGACCTCTCCGCGGCCGACGAGGACGAAGAGGAGTCCTTCTGGGACGAGGTCGGCATCGACCCCGTCAAGATCGTCACCTCCGACGGCGAGCAGTTCACCCTGCGCTGCTACCTCGACGACGAGCCGATCTTCCTCGGTGACGGCCGCAGCATCACCGTCTTCGGTTCCGAGCGCGCACTGGCCCGCTACCTGGCCGACGATCACGAGCACGAGCTGTCGCGGGTGTCGACCTACGCCGAGGTGCAGACCGCGGCGGTGGACGGTTCGCTCGAGGTCGAGGTGACCGACGAGAACGTCTACGTGCTCACCGGTCTGGTCGACGATCTGGCCGAGGGACCGGAGGCGGTCGATATCGAACAGCTCGACCTCGCGGTCGAACTGTTCAGCGACGCGGCCGACTACGCCGATGACGACAGCGTGGAAACGGCTCTCGCACAGTCGAACCCGCTGGGCTGGTACGTCTCGTACCTGCTCAACCCGGATCCGAACCGGATGGCGCCGAACCCGCCGTACGCGTCGGAGGCCCAGCAGTTCCGCGACTTGCAGCGTGCGTTCGAAGCACGCCTCGTCAGCGAGTAGTTCTCGACAGATCAGGGGTGGCACCGATACGGTGCCACCCCTGATTCATGTCAACCGAGCAGGACCGCGTAACCCGGCTTGATCACTTCGTCGATGATCTTCAGCCGGTCCGGGAACGGGATGAAGGCCGACTTCATGGCGTTGATGGTGAAGCGTTCCAGGTCGCTCCAGCCGTAGCCGAAGGTGTCGACCAGCTTGAGCATCTCCTCGCTCATGGAGGTATCGCTCATCAGGCGGTTGTCGGTGTTGACGGTGACCCGGAAGCGCAGGCGGGCCAGCAGGTCGAACGGATGCTTGTCCAGCGAGGGCACCGCGCCGGTCTGCACATTCGACGAGGGACACAGTTCCAGCGGCACCCTCATATCGCGCACGTAGTTCGCGACCAGGCCGAGCTGGGCGTCCTCGATGTCGCCCGGGACGCTGATGTCGTCGGTGATGCGCACTCCGTGGCCCAGCCGATCGCAGCCACAGAACGCCAGCGCCTCGTGAATCGACGGCAGGCCGAACGCCTCACCCGCGTGAATCGTGAAGTGCGCGTGATTGGCTCGCAGATACTCGAACGCGTCCAGGTGCCGCGTGGGAGGAAATCCCGCCTCGGCGCCCGCGATGTCGAACCCGCCCACCCCGGCATCCCGGAACCGCACGGTCAACTCCGCGATCTCCCGCGACCTCGCCGCGTGCCGCATCGCCGTGAGCAGACAGGTCACCCGGATGACATTGCCCTGCTCGGCCGCGATCGCCTCGCCCTCCCGGAACCCCGCGAGGGTGTGCTCGACCACCTCGTCGAGCGTGAGGCCCTTTTCGAGGTGCTGCTCGGGCGCGAACCGCACCTCCGCGTACACGACCCCGTCAGCGGCGAGATCGATCGCGCACTCCCGCGCCACCCTGCGCAAACCCTCCGGGGTCTGCATCACCGCGACCGTGTGCGCGAACGTCTCCAGATACCGCTCGAGCGATCCGCTGTCGGCGGCGTCACGAAACCACGCCCCCAAACTCTCGGCGTCGGCAGCGGGTAATTCGTCATAACCGCAATCAGCGGCCAGCTCTAGCACCGTCGAGGGCCGCAGACCACCATCGAGGTGATCATGCAGCAAGGCCTTCGGTGCGCGTCGGATCGAAGCAAGGTCAAGGGGCGCCGGTCCAGTCATGTATAGACGGTAGCCGCCCACGCCGATCCCGGCAGCGAAGTCCCCACGTGGCAACCGTCTCGTTGATTACCCGCCCCGCAAACGACTATTACGAGCCACCCACCGCATTCCCCACACCCCACACCCAGCCAGTCCCCTCCCCACCGGCCACACCTCACACCCAGCCAGTCCCCCTCCCCACCAACCACTCCGCACACCCAACCCGTCCCCTCCTCAACAACCCACCGCCCACACCCAGCCCGTCCCCCTCCTCAACAACCCACCGCCCACACCCAGCCCGTCCCCGTCTTCAACAACCCACCCAACCCAGCCACCGCACTCCCGACCCCTAGGGAGGGACGGCCACGAAGTGGCCCGTCCGCGGCCG
>NZ_JBHWZY010000402.1:0-6167 GCF_042727815.1 Nocardia sp. NPDC060220 | reverse complement strand
GGCTCCCCACAGATCGTGGGGAGCCGCTCGGTTTGTTTGTGTGCTTCTAGATCAGTCGCGCTGGAAGTAGCTCAGCAGGCGCAGGATCTCGACGTAGAGCCAGACCAGGGTGATGGTGAGGCCGAGGGCAACGCCCCAGGCGGCCTTCTCGGGGGCCTGGGCGCGGATCAGCTGGTCGGCGGCGTCGAAGTCGAGCAAGAAGCTGAACGCGGCGATGGCGATGCAGACCAGGCTGAACACGATCGCCAGCGCGCCGCCGTCGCGCAGGCCGAAGCCGCCGTCGGTGAAGAAGCTCGCGATCAGGTTGCCGACCATCAGCACCAGCACGCCGACCATCGCACCGATCAGCATGCGGGTGAAGCGCGGGGTCACGCGGATCGCGCCGGTCTTGTAGACGACGAGCATGCCGAAGAACACGCCGAACGTGCCGAGCACCGCCTGGCCGATCAGGGCGCTACCGCCCACACCGCCGAATTCGGTGTCGGTGAACATCAGCGACAGCGCGCCGAGGAACAGGCCCTCGAAGGCCGCGTAGGACAGCACGATGGCCGGGTTGTCCATCTTGCGGCCGAAGGTCGCGATCAGGACCAGCACCAGGCCGACGATGGCGCCGCCGATGACGAACAGTGGCGCCAGCGACGGGTTCGCGCTGGACAGCGCGAAGGAGATGATCGCCGAGACGGTCAGCACCGCGAGGGTGATGCCGGTCTTGGTGACCACATCGTCGATGGTCATCGCGCGGGTGGCAGGGGCCTGCTGGAATTGCTGGCCGTACTGCTGCCCGTATTCGCCGTACTGCTGGTTGCCCAGCTGGCCTGCGCCGGCTACGCCCGAACCGAAGTTCGCGTAACCGCCGACACCCTCCTGGCGGGGAAGGTTCTTGAACACCGGATTCGATGAGGTACGCACCGTGCGCCTTTCTTGGAGTTACGAGTCGCTGTACAAGCTCCAACTGCCCTGTTCAACGCGCCACGATCGGACAAAGTTCCCAGCGATCCGGTCCATGACCACACCGCCCACCCGTTCGGACAAATCGGACTCTACCGCTTTCGGGTCGCCCTATCGTTGTACGTCGCGCAGACCACGAACGGACCGCGTGACCGTGAACTTCTGGTTCCGGCCGATCACATCGGTGCGCCCCACCATCCGCTCCACCACGCCGCGATAGTTCAGGTGCGAGTTGTACACCGTCCACAGCTCGCCGCCGGGCCGCAGCACGCGGCCGGTCTCGACGAACATCTTGATCGCCGAACCGGTGTGCACGGCCGCGCCGACATGGAAGGGCGGATTGCACAGCACCAGGTCGGCGCTGTTGTCGGCGGCCGAGGACATGGCGTCGTCGCGCACCACCGTCACCCGATCGCCGACGCCGTTGGCCTCGGCGGTGGCCCTCGCCGAGGCGACGGCGGCGGCGGACTGGTCGGTGCCGACCACCCGGATGTGCGGGCGCGACTTGGCCAGCGCGACAGCGAGAATGCCGGTGCCACAACCGAGATCGACGGCATCACGCGCGTCGGGCTTCATCCGGTCCATGTGCTCGAGCAGGAAGCGGGTGCCGATGTCGAGGCGCGAGCCCGAGAAGGCCGCACCGAAAGCGACGACGTCGCCGTCGATCTCGATGACGTGCTCGCGCGCCGGGAACCGGGGTTCGCCCACCGGCAGCGGCTCGCCGACCACGAGCACGCGCGACTTCTGCCGACCCCGGCCCGCGCGGACCTGCGCGAAGAATTCGGCGAGTATCTCGTTCATGGCCGGAGTGAGGTACTTGTCGCGACCGCCCGCGAACACCACCACATCGCCGGCGGCGTGGCGGGCGATGGCCTCGGCGATCTCGGCGACACCCGACAGCATCCGCGGCAACCGCATCACGACCACGCGCGCCCCGGACAGCAGGTCGGCGTCGAGGGCGTGGGCGGTGTAGCGATCGGTGAGCCCGAGGGTCTTGGCGTTGGCCGCCAGCGCAGATTCGCCGGTGATCAGGTCCTGGTGCACGCGAATACCGGCGAGTCCGTGCTGCGCGGCGATCCCGAGGGTGAGCGCGCCGTACGCGTCGCCGATCACCGCAACCTCACCGCTACCCGCGGCCGCGAGGGCATCGGCGGCTGTGTCGAGGATCAGTCGGTCGGCGGCGTCGACGGCATAGAGGTTCGGCGCCTCCACATCCGGATACCGGCGTAGTCGGTCGAATACGTCCTCAACACTGTCCACCCGGCAAGTGTGCTAGATCGTTGCCCCACCGTCACATCCGGCCCCGGTATCGACAGGCGAGGTGGCTCCGGAGGGGTCGTCGTGGGATGTATTTCACTGAGCACTAACGGGTTCCGTCGATTTGCGACGTCCTTGCAGATCGCTCCGGATTCGCCGGTCTCACGAATTTCGTTGTTCCCCAATGCTTCGCCGAAGGTCACCGCCCGGTCCGCGCCGGAACCGATCGCCGCAGGTCGCGCTAACCGCGGAACTGGTACGCGTTCACCGAAAAACCCGGCTTCGACCTGGGCGCATCAATCGCAACAGCTCCCATTTCGAAGTAATCAGCAAACTTTCGGTAGCCCGAACACACCCCGTGTTACTTCGCCCACCACGCCGCTGTCCCTGCGTAGCATCAGCCCCATGCGCAACGCCCTCGTGTTCGTGCTGATCGCCGCGGCCGCGGTTTCGGTATCCGGCTGCGGCACCGACGACGCACCGGCCGCCGCGCCGCCGACAACGAGCACCACCAGCACGTTCGCCGATGCCACCGGCGAAGTGCCGGCCGACGCGAGCCCGAAGTCCGGCGCGGCCTCCCCGGGTGCGGCGCTGACTGTCAGCGATATCCGGATCGGCAAGCAGCCCGGCTTCGACCGCGTGGTCTACCAGCTCGGCGGCACGGGCTCCCCGGGCTGGCAGGTGGCCTACACCGACAGCGCGGTGCAGGACGGCAGCGGCAAGACCGTCGACGTGGCAGGCCGCGCGATTCTCGAGGTGCGCATTCTCGGCTCGGCGTACCCGTTCGACTCGACCGTCGCCCCGTTCGCCGGGCCTGATCCGGTGACCGATCCGGGCACGCCGACCATCACCGGCGTCTACAAGAAGCTGGTCTACGAGGGCGTCACCCAGTCGTTCATCGGCCTCGACGCCGACCAGCCACCGTTCTCCGTCACTGCTCTCGCCGATCCCCCGCGCCTGGTCGTCGACATCGCCACCCCGTGATTGCTACCCCTACCGGGTATCACGATGGCGATCGCTAGACTGGTCGCCGTGATGGACCAGCAGCCCGCGCGCGCACCCGGCATTGCCAGGGCGCTCGCCGTGTTGACGCTGCTCGCCGGGATCGTCGCCATGCACTCAGCGGTCTTCGGCACCGCGCACGCGAGCGACAGTGCGCACGGCCCGCAGGCTCCGGTCGCCACCGACCACTCGGACCCGCGTTCGGCCGCGGCTCCGCCCGACCAGCACGCCGTGTTCCCCGCGATCGACCACTCCACGCAAGATCTCGCCGGAGCACCGTCGACAGGCTCGACGCTGTCCATCGCCGCCCCCGCCGACCCGCACACGGGCTGCGGCGCGGCGGGCTGTGATGAGCACTCCGCCGTCCACGCCTGCGTTTTCGTCCTGGCCGCACTCGCCATCGCACTGACCCTGGTCCTGCTCTACCGCCTCGGCGACACCTCCGAAGCCGCTCGGCAACCATCGAGGGCATGGCGCGGCCGACGCGAACGCCCACCACCATGGACCGTCCTCACCCTGTCCCAACTGGCGATTCTGCGGATCTGACAGGCACGGCACCACGCGTGCCCTGCCAGTTTCGACACCTCACCCGAATCCCCAGGAGGATCACCATGTCCATCAGCCGTACCCACATCCTCGTCGCCGCGGCCGCCACCGTCTTGTTCGCGGCGGGTTGTAGCGACGACAGCACCACCACGCACACCACCGAGCACTCCACCACCACCGCGACCAGCGCCTCCGCGAGCACCGACTTCAACGATGCCGACGTCACCTTTTTGCAGATGATGTACCCGCATCACGCACAGGCCGTCGAGATGGCGAAGATGGTGCCGAGCCACACCCAGAACCAGCAGCTCATCGCACTGGCCGCCCAGGTGGAGAAGGCACAGGCCCCGGAGATGCAGCAGATCACCGACCTGCTCGCCGGTTTCGGCAAGCCCGCGCCGAGCGCGACCGAAGGACACGGCGGGCACGACATGCCCGGCATGATGACCGACGCGCAGATGAGCAGTCTGCAGGCCGCGAACGGCGCCGATTTCGACCGGCAGTGGCTGGAGATGATGATCGAGCACCACGAGGGCGCGGTCGGGATGGCCCAGACCGAGCTGAACGCCGGTGTGAATCCGCAAACACGTCAGCTCGCGACGACGATCGTGGCCGATCAGGAGGCTGAGATCGCCACCATGCGCGGCATGCTCGGACAGAACTGATCGGGTGCGGCGCCGGGCGCGACACCCCGGCGCCGCGTCTCGGTTCGTCATCGAAATCGCCACCGCGACCTGACGTCACCCGGAAGTTGCCAGTACGGTCGATATGTTCGGCTCCGGCCCAACCGGTGCCTGCAATCTCGAGGCAGGAGAGAGAAATGCGAGTACTGGAACGGCTGGGGCTCGGGACCGCGTTCGCGGCCACCGCGACCGGAGTGATCTTCCTCGGCGCCTGCTCCCAGCAGGTACCGGGCACCGCCGAGGTGAATCAGAGCGAGCTCGCCTCGTACACCTCCGAGGTGGCGGCGTCCTCGGCGGCGGCGTCGTCGTCGAAGGCGGCGAAGATCGAGGCGGCCAACGACACGGCGTGCGACGGCCTGCGCTCGGCCAACAAGACCTCGGTGACCTCGTTCAACGCCTACATCGCGGCGTCCAACGATCAGGCCCCCGATGCCGACGCCAAGGCCACCGACGCGGTCACCACCCTGCGCAACAGCGCCAAGGACCTCGACCGCAAGATCACCGCTGATGTGATCGCCGATCTGTCCGTGCCGCTGCGTGCCTACATCGAGAAGACCAACACCCTCGCCGATACCCTCGAACGCCGGGCGCCCACCGACGAACTCAACGGCGTGATCGACATTTTCAACACGTCCAAAGACGAAGCGATCGCGGTGTGCACGCCGTACGGCAGCTGATCCCCTCGTAACAAGAACGTGATCGTTCACGATTCCCCTCCGGACACACCATCTGGAGGGTTGCGTGCAGGGCTTTCTGAAATACGTTGTGGCAGCGACGATTACCGCGATGACCCTGATTTCGGGGGCATGGCTCCCGAGCTCGGCGAAGGCCGACCCGGTCACCGCGAAGCAGTGTGAGGTCACCACCGGCCGCACCCCGCAGTCCGCGACACCGGCCGAAGCCGCGCTCGACCCCGCCGTGCTGGCCGCCGCCATGGCGCGGGCCACCGACGTGACCCGCTTCAACATCCAGCTGTACCGCAACAACTGCCTGATAGCGACGGGCCCGCGCAACGCCGAATCCGGCGGGGTGGCGTGGAATCTGTGGAGCGGGACCAAGAGTGTCGTGGCGCTCGTCGCCGGGGCCGCCGTCGACGAGGGGCTGCTGCGGATCGACGAGCCGATCGGCCGCTATCTGCCATCGGGCCTCGGCGACGCCGCGCACCGGGAGATCACCGTGCGCAATCTGCTCACCGAGTCCTCGGGCATGGAAGTCGCCGTCGCCGCGGAGGGCGCGACCGGGCTGGCGCAACTCGATCCCAATGTCGTCGCGCAGGCACTCGCGATGCCGATCGAACGCCCGCAGGGCACGATGTTCCGCTACAGCCAGCGCGCGGTGGACCTGCTGGTCTACGTGATCCAGCAGTCGGTCGGCGAGGATTTCCAGAGCTTCGCGCAGCGAAAGCTGTTCGACCCGTTGGGCATCGCCCGCGGCGACTACTACTGGGCCCGCGACCGTGCCGGAAACACCTACGGCCACGCGCATTTGATCCTGCCGCCGGACGACTTCGCGAAACTCGGTCTGCTCGTGGGCAATCGGGGCCGCTGGAACGACCGGCAGGTGATCTCCGAGGACTACATGCGCGCGGCCGTGTCACCGTCGCCGAGCATGCCCTGCTACGGCTTCCTGTTCGTGATCAACGGCGCACCGTGTCGGCTCGAATTCCCCGGACTGCCCGACGACGCGGTGAAGATGTCGGGCATGCTGCGCAACGACAGCTTCATCGTGCCC
>NZ_JBHWZY010000401.1:0-6177 GCF_042727815.1 Nocardia sp. NPDC060220 | reverse complement strand
CCTCCCGGTCCCAGGGAATCTGCTGCACCGCGAAACCCGTGGCGCCCCGGATGAAGACAGTGCCGCTGAACAGGAAGATCAGCGGCACTGTTCCCTCCCGTAGGGCGTGCAGGTATTTGGCGCCGCTCACCTCGAAGTCGTAGGTGCACGGCATCGGCAGGTCCACTTGGGCGCCGCCGTGGAAGCCGGGAACCATGGTGGCGCAGTGCATCCAGAGGAAGGAGCGCTGGGTGTCGCGCCAGCGTTCGCGTGGGCCGAACAGGTCGACCAGGCCCGCGCTCTCCTCGTCGGTATAGCTCCGGCGGTGCGGTTCGATCCGCACCTGTGCGCGCAGGGCGATGGCATGCACCGGTTCCTCGCCGAGCACCGCGATGCCGATCCGGGCCGACAGCGTCGGTGTCGCGGCGTAGGGCTCCGGCGCGATGTCGAGCACCGCGAAAGTCGTCGAGTAGGCCGGGCACATCACGCACCACCTGGTCGCGCACGCGCCGAGACCGTGGCGAAGAACTCGTCGAGATACCGGTGCACATCCTGACCGCCGTCGAATCCGCGCCACAGCATCCGCATCCGGCCGACGAATTCGTAGCAGGTGTCGATGGGCAGCAGCAGGCAAGCCGCCTCGGCGGTGCCCCGCTCGGGGACCCGGATCATCAGTGCTTCGACGTCGGGGACCGCGACATCGATCTCGGGGTGCCGGTCGAGCAGGGTGCGCCACTGGTCGAGGGGCAGTTCGGATTCGGTGGCGCCCGCCGGTCCCGGATAGAACGCGACGGTGCGACCCAGCGCCGAGTTCGCGAAGAAGAACGCCAAGCCCACCGGGATCTCGAGTGCGTCCCATTCGCCGTGGCTGATGGTGAAGTCGGGGAAGCGCAGGTACCGGTCGGGCACGGCACGGTATCGCAGGACCGCGTTCTGGTCGGTGAACAGCAGGTAGCAGCCCCGGCACACGCACAACAGTTGGCGCCCTTCGACATTCACCACGTGCTGATGCTCTTCGGCGATGGCCTCGGCGCACATCTCACACCGCTCGCCCGCCGGGACGGCGGGTTTGCGGTCGACGGTGAGGCGGCGCAGCACTCCCAGCCCAGAACTCATCCGGCCACCCCCACGGGCACGGCCACCGAGAGCTCCCCGGCGCGTACGAGCACGGGCAGTGGTTCCAGGTGTCCTTCGCCGTCGACTCTGGCACCGGCGTGGACGGCGTCGTAGTGCGCCCGGCAGGTCGGGCAGCGCAACACGGCCTCACCGACCGGGAAACCCATCCGGCGATGCAGCACCGCGCCGGCGAGCGAGTTGTCGCAGGCGGGGCAGTGATCGCGGTAGACGAACAGATCATCACCGACCCGGCAGGCAAGCACGGTCTGCCCGCCGATGACGAAGCCGCCGACCTCGCCCGCACCGAGTTCCCCCAGTTCCGGAACCGCTATCCAGCTCCCGTGCTGCGACTCGACCGGGTGGGCGTCGGCGTGCACCCGGGCGAACAACGAATCGGCGGAGATCAAGGCATCCGCCGATTCCGGTTGCGCGGCAGCCACTTCGATCGACGCGATTTCCGGCGCGGCGGCACGTACCGCGTCCTCCACCGCCAGTTCCAGCGTCACCGACGACGAGGGGCAGGTGCGACAACTGCCCGACAGTTCGAGCTGGACGACGCCGTCGGCCACGCCGAGCAGTTCCACGTCACCACCATGGGAGCCCAGGTAGGGGCGCACGCTGTCGAGAGCAGCGCGGACGCGCGTGTCGACGTCGTGCGGATGCAGGCCGTGCACCAGCAGCAGACTCGCGACCAGATCGTCGGCGACGAGCTGCTCACGAACGTCACCATCGACCAGTTCGAGCACGCGTGCCAGCCCGGCACCGTAGAGGTCGGCGACCTCACGCACCAGCTGCTCGGCGCGCTCGCGAGCGACGACGCCACCCGCCGAACTCGCGTCCAGCAGGGTCTCGATCCGGTCGCCTGCGCCGCGCCACCGGTCTGGGTCGAACGCCGCCTCGTCGTGCTCCCCCGGACGATCCGGCATCACCGTTACTCCCCGGTGAGTGTCTGGGTCGGTGAGTGGAGTTTCTCCAGCGACTTGCCGTTGCCGAGGTACATGTGCACACCACACGGCAGGCAGGGATCGAAGCTGCGCACGGTGCGCATGATGTCGATGCCCTTGAAGTGCTCGCGGTCGTTCTCCTCGAAGATCGGCTGGCCCTGCACCGCGTCCTCGTAGGGTCCCGGCGTGCCGAAACTGTCGCGGGGGTTGGCATTCCACGGCGTCGGCGGATACGGGTGGTAGTTCGCGATCTTGCCGTCCCTGATCACCATGTGATGGGACAGGACCCCGCGCACCGCCTCGGTGAACCCACAGCCGATGCTCTCGTCCGGTACCTCGAAGTGCTCCCACGTCTTGGTCCGTCCCGCCCGGATCTCCACGAGCGCCTGCTCCGCGAAGTGCAGCGCACTGGCCGCGGCGTAGGCCTGGAAGTAGGTGCGGGCGCGGTTGCGTTCGATGGTGTTGCTGCCGAACGCGGGGATCTTCCATTCGAAGCTGACCGGGCCCTTCAACGCGGTCTTGGGCAGGTTGATCTGCACACTGTGTCCGGTCGACTTCACGTAGCCGATGTCGACGAGCCCGGCCAGCGCCGTCGACCACAGCCGGGCCAGCGGGCCGCCGCCGGTGTCGAGGGCCAGATGGTCGGTGCCGTCGAACCAGCGCGGCGACATCACCCAGCTGTACTTGTCGTCCATGTCGCGCTTCTGCGGCTTGGGGTTGGTGTGCTGGTTCCAGGGGTGACGCCGGTCGACCGGATTGCCGAGCGGGTCGGTCTTCACGAACATCTCCTGGTCGTTCCAGTCGTCGTAATACGAACTACCCAAAAGGATTCGGATGCCGAGATTGATGTCGACGAGGGACGTCGTGACCAGTTTTCCGTCGACGACCACGCCGGGGGTGACGAACATCCGCCGACCCCATTCCTCCATGTCCTTGTACTCGAAATTGCACACCTCGGGGTCCTGGAACGAGCCCCAGCAACCCAGCAGGGTGCGCCGCAGTCCGACCTGTTCGTAGCCCGGCAGCGCCTCGTAGAAGAAGTCGAAGAGATCATCGTGCATCGGCACGACCTTCTTCATGAATTCGACGTAGCGCATCAGGCGCGTCATGTAATCGGTCATCAGCTGGATCGTCGCGACGGTTCCCACACCGCCGGGATACAGCGTCGACGGGTGCACGTGCCTGCCCTCCATCAGGCAGAACATCTCACGGGTGTAGCGGCTGACGTGCAGCGCCTCCCGGTAGAACTCGCCGGTGAACGGATTGAGCGCGCGCATGATGTCGGCGATGGTGCGATAGCCGTGCGCGTCCGAATGCGGCGCGAGCGTGGTCTCGGCCTGCGCGAGGACGCCGGGGTTGGTCTCGGCGACCATCTTCTCGCAGAAATCCACGCCGACCAGATTCTCTTGAAAGATGTTGTGGTCGAACATGTATTCGGCGGCCTCACCGAGATTGACGATCCACTCGCCCAGGTGCGGCGGTTTCACCCCGTAGGCCATGTTCTGGGTGTAGCACGAGCAGGTGGCGTGATTGTCGCCGCAGATCCCGCAGATGCGGCTGGTGATGAAATGCGCGTCGCGGGGATCCTTGCCCCGCATGAAGATCGAGTAGCCGCGGAAGATGGACGAGGTGCTGTGACACTCGACCACTTCACGATTCTCGAAATCGATCTTGGTATAGATTCCCAGGCTGCCGACGATGCGGGTGATCGGGTCCCAGGCCATTTCGACCAGGCTGTCGGGATCGATCCGCTTGTGCGACGGCTCGGGGATGATGGCAGTCATTCCAATCGCCTCCTACCAGGTGCGGGTGGCGCCGGATTCCAGCTTCTCGCCCTTGTGCCGCCATCGCGGCTCCTTGTCCACCGTGCGTCCGGTGATATGGCGCAGACTGCGGATCACCGACCCGTACAGCCCTGATGCCGTCGAGGAGATCTTGCCGCCGGGCGGCTCGTCCATGAACGGCATGAATTTGTCCGGGAATCCCGGCATGGTGCAGCCGATGCAGATGCCGCCCACGTTCGGGCAGCCACCGACGCCGTTGATCCAGCCCCGCTTGGGGACGTTGCATTTGACCACCGGGCCCCAACATCCCAGTTTCACAATGCATTTCGGGGAGCCGTACTCGTCGGCGAAGTCGCCTTCCTCGTAGTAACCCGCTCGATCACAGCCTTCGTGGACGGTGGCGCCGAACAACCATTTCGGGCGCAGCGCCTCGTCGAGGGGAATCATCGGGGCCTGTCCGGTGGCCATGTAGAGCAGGTAGGTCAGCGTTTCGGACATGTTGTCCGGATGGACCGGGCAACCGGGCACGCACACGATCGGGATCCCGGCCTTGGATTTCCAGTCCCAGCCGAGGTAGTCGGGCACACCCATCGCGCCGGTGGGGTTACCCGCCATGGCGTGGATGCCGCCGTAGGTGGCACAGGTGCCGACCGCGACCACCGCGGTGGCCTTCGGGGCCAGCCGATCGAGCCATTCACTGGTCGTCATCGGCTGTCCGGTGGCGGGATCGTTGCCGAAGCCGCACCAGTAGCCCTCCTCGTGGAGTTGCTCGTTCGGGATGGAGCCTTCCACCACGAGCACGAACGGTTCGAGTTCACCCCGGTCGGCTTTGAAGAACCATTCGAGGAAATCGTCGGCGCCGCCGGCGGGACCGCATTCGAAATCGATCAGCGGCCAGTGCACCGCGATCTGCGGGAGCCCGGGCAGAGCGCCGAGCGCGATCTCCTCGATACTGGGCTGCGTCGCGGCGGTCAGCGCGACCGAATCACCGTCACAACTGAGGCCGGCGTTGATCCACAGCACGTGAATCAGGGCCTGTTCTGCTTTGATTGCTTCCTGGGTAGGCATGGGCTGCGCCACTTTCTGAAGCGGGGCATCGCAGGCTCGCGGGAACCTACGGCGTGATCCTGATCACGCAAGTCTATGTCGCTGGTGAGTGATCCTCAATAGTTGCTGACCGCTGCCGCCGGAGCCAGTCGTACCACTGCGCCATGCCGGAACCGCTGGTCACCGAGAGGGGCAGGATCTGCGCGTGCGGGTTGATCGACGCCGCGTATTCCCGGCATTTGTCCAGGTCGAAGTTTACATAGGGCAGCAGATCGATCTTGTTGACGAGGACCAGAGACGCCGCGGCGAACATGTGCGGATACTTCAGCGGCTTGTCGGTGCCCTCGGTCACCGAGATCACCACGACTTTGCCGCGTTCACCGAGGTCGAACAGGGCCGGGCACACCAGGTTGCCGACATTCTCGATGAACAGCAGGGTGCCGGGGGCGGGATCGAGGGACTCGAGCGCGCGGTAGGTCATCTCGGCGTCGAGATGACAGCCCGCGCCGGTGTTGATCTGCACGACCCGACAGCCCGTCGCCCCGATCCGCTCGGCGTCGAGCAGGGTCGCCTGGTCACCCTCGATCACCGCGATCGGTATCTCGGTGGACTCGCGGATCGTGCGCTCGAGCAGGGTGGTCTTGCCCGCGCCGGGTGAGCTGGTCATGTTCAGCGCCAAGATGTCGCGGGCGGCGAGCCAGTCCCGGTTTCGCTGGGCCAACAGGTCGTTCTTGGCCAGAACCTTTTGCTCGAGGGTGATGGTCTCGGTGACCGGCAGATGCACGTGCTCATCGCCGTGACCATGGCTGTGCCGGTGCGGCTCGTGCTCGTGGCCGTGGCCGTGCTCGTGCTCGTGCTCGTGCTCGTGCTCGTGCGGGAGGGTGATCACCGCGGCGTCGTCGTCGCCACATCCACAGGTTGCGCACATTCTCGGCTCACTTCCATCGAGCGGATTCGGAGTTCGTGCCCGGCTCTGATCTCGACATCGGCGCTGCCGCACTCGCACAGGGCGATCGGCTCGAGCACGGTGAACTCGGCGCCACAGCTTCGACAGCCCGCCCGGCCGGGCACCACGTCGATCTCGAGGCTCGCGCCCTCGGCCAGGGTTTCCTCGGCGGCGAGTTCGAAGCAGAACTGCATCGCCTCCGGAACGACCGCGCACAGCACGCCCACTTCCAGCAGCACGCTGTGCACCCGTGCTCCCGCCGCGTGTTCGCACACGGCGTCGATGACACTCTGGGTGATCGCCATTTCGTGCATCGCAGTCTCGGTTCGTCGAGGGAGGAACCCACCGCTCAGGTTACTCC
>NZ_JBHWZY010000400.1:0-6194 GCF_042727815.1 Nocardia sp. NPDC060220 | reverse complement strand
CCTCGATCTCACCGAGTTCGATGCGCAGACCACGCAGCTTCACCTGGAAGTCGGTGCGGCCCAGGTAGTTCAGTTCGCCGTAGGTGAGACCGTTCTCGCCCGACACCGCGGTCCAGGTGACGAGGTCACCGGTGCGGTACATGCGCGAGCCCGCCGCGCCGTACGGATTGGCGACGAAGCGGTCGGCGGTCAGGTCGGCCCGGTTGAGATAGCCGACAGCCAGCTGATCGCCCGCCAGATAGAGCTCTCCCGCAACGCCGGGCGCCACGGGGTGCAGGCGCGAATCCAGCACGAACACCCGGGTGTTCCACACCGGGCGCCCGATCGGCACCGACTCCACATCGGCGTCGACGACCTCGTGATAGGTGACGTCGACCGCGGCCTCGGTGGGACCGTACAGGTTGTGCAGACGGGCGCCGGTGAGCTCGCGCAGGCGCTGCGCGGTGGGCGCGGGCAGCGCCTCGCCGGAGGCGAACACCTGTCGCAGGCGCACCGCGTCACCGTTGCCGTTGCTGCCGAGGGTCGAGACGAACACCGACAGCATCGAGGGCACGAAGTGCGCGGTGGTGATGTCGCGTTCGGCGATGATCTGGGCCAGGTACACCGGATCGCGGTGGCCGTCGGGCTTGGCGACGACCAGGCGGGCACCGGTCTGCAAGGGCCAGAAGAACTCCCACACCGAAACGTCGAACGTGGCCGGGGTCTTCTGCAGGACGGCGTCGGCGGCGTCGATCGGGTACTCGTGCTGCATCCACAGCAGGCGGTTGACGATCGCCGCGTGATCCACCGCGACGCCCTTGGGGCGGCCGGTCGAGCCGGACGTGAAGATCACGTAGGCGGTGTTGGTGGCCCGAATCGGTTGCACGCGTTCGGCATCGGTGATCGGCGCACCGCTGAAGTCGGCGGGCGAGAAGATGTTCTCGACCGCGTGCACGGTGACGCCGTCGGACTCGAACGCGTCGCGGCGGCTGGTGAGCACCAATCGCGGCTGCGCGGTCTCGATGATGTGGCCGATGCGGTCGGCGGGCTGATCCGGGTCGAGCGGCACGTAGGCGGCGCCGGTCTGCAGCACCGCGTACATGGCGACGACCAACTCCGTGGAACGCCGGATCGCCAGTGCCACATTGTCACCGGGGCCCACGCCGTCGGCGATCAAGCGGCGCGCGATGCGGTTGGCCCGCTCCTGCAGCTCGCGGTAGGACAGCTCTTGCTGCTCGAAGACCAGGGCGACGGCGTCCGGGGTCCGCTCCACCTGTGCGTCGAACAGCGACATCAGCGTCGCGTGCGGGACGGCGTGCGCGGTGTCGTTCCAGTCGACGAGGACCTGTGCGTGCTCCTCTGGCGCGAGCAGATCGATGTCGCCGACGAACACCTCGGGATCGGCGACCACCGCGGCGAAGATGTTGTCGAGCCTGCGGGCGAACGCGGCGACCGTCGATTCGTCGAAAAGATCGAGCGCGTACGAGAATTCGGCCGCCATACCGCCGACGCCACCGTCGGTGTCCTGGACCTCGGTGAGCGTGAGCTGCAGGTCGAACTTGGCCAGCTGCGGGTCGTAATCGATTCCGCTCACCGCGAGACCGGGCAGCTGCAGCGAGGCCTGCTTGTTGTTCTGGAACGACAGCATCACCTGGAACAGCGGGTGGCGCGACTGCGAACGGGCCGGGTTGAGCACCTCGACCAGGCGCTCGAACGGCACGTCGGCGTGGGCGAAGGCCTGCAGATCGGTCTCGCGGGCCTGGGCGAGCAACGTGGCGAACGGGGTGGCGCCGTCGACCTGCGAGCGCAGCACCAGGGTGTTGACGAACATGCCGACCAGGTCGTCGAGCGCCTGATCGCCACGGCCCGCCACCGGGGTACCGATCGCGATATCGCTGGAGCCGCTGGCACGGGCCAGCAGCACCGCGAGGGCGCTGTGCATGACCATGAACAGCGAGGCGTTGTAGCGGCGACCCAATTCGACCAGGGCACGCTGGGTTTCGCTCGCGATGACGAAGCTGTAGGTGCCGCCACGGTAGGACGCGGCAGGCGGGCGCGGGTGATCGGCCGGGAGGACCAGCTCGTCGGGTAGGTCCGCGAGTTCCTTTGCCCAGTAAGCGATCTCGGAGGAGATCAACGACTGCGGATCGTCCTCGGAGCCGAGGACCTCACGCTGCCAGAGCGAGTAGTCGGCGTACTGGACCGGCAGTTCGGCCCAGGTCGGCGCCTCCCACGAGGTGCGGGCCGCGTACGCCATGATCACATCGCGCGAGAGCGGCGCCATCGACCAGCCGTCGGCGGAGATGTGGTGCACCACCATGCCGAGCACGTACTCGGACTCCGACACCTCGAAAAGCCGTGCGTGCAGCGGCACTTCGCTGGTCACGTCGAACGCCATCGACGCCAGATCGATCAGGTGATCGATGAGGTTGTCCTCGGTCACCCGGTACGGGGTGAGGTCGGGAACGATCTGCGCGGCGTCCAGGATCACCTGCACGGGGCCGGTGCCGGAGTCGGGGAACACGGTGCGCAGCGACTCGTGGCGGTCGATCACGTCGATGACCGCGACCTGTAGGGCGGCCACGTCCAGGTCACCGGACAGCCGGATCGCGACCGGGATGTTGTTGACCGCCGACGCGGTGTCGAAGCGGTTGAGGAACCACATGCGTTGCTGCGCCAGCGACAGCGGCACCCGGTCGGGGCGTTCGCGGGCGACCAGCGCCTTGCGCGCGCCGTCGCCGGCCTGGGATTCCACCCGGGCGGCCAGCGCCGCCACCGTGGGGGCCTCGAACAGCATGCGGACCGGGACACGGGTGTCCAGGGCGATGCCGATGCGGGACGCGACCTGGGTGGCGATCAGCGAGTTGCCGCCCAGTTCGAAGAAGTCGTCCTCGACACCGACCCGGCCCAGTTCGAGCACGTCGGCGAAGATCTGCGCGACGATCTGCTCGATCGGGGTGGTGGGCGCGCGGAACTCGCGCACCTCGAACACCGGCGCGGGCAACGCGCGACGATCGAGCTTGCCGTTGACGGTCAGCGGGACCGCGGCGAGCACCATGATCGACGAGGGCACCATGTACGCGGGCAGACGCTGTGCGACATGGTCGGTCAGTTCGGCGATATCGATCGAACTGCCCGGCACCGCCACGACATAGGACACCAGCGAGGTGCTGCCGCCCTTGTTCTTGTGACCGATGCTGACCGCGAAGTCGACTGTCTCGTGCGAGGCGAGCGCGGAGTCGATCTCGCCCAGTTCGATACGGAAACCGCGGACCTTCACCTGGAAGTCGGAGCGGCCGACGTACTCCACGTTGCGATCGGCGGTCCAGCGCACCACGTCACCGGTGCGGTACATCCGCGCACCGGGGGCGTAGGGGTTGGCGACGAAACGGTCGGCGGTGAGCGAGGCGCGCGCGTGGTACCCACGCGCCATGCCGACGCCGCCGATGTAGAGCTCACCCGCGACACCGACCGGCACGGGGCGGAGGCGGTCGTCGAGGATCAGGGTGTGGACGCCGCGGATGGGGCCGCCGATGACGACCCGCTCCCCCGGGATCAGCCCTTCGCTGAGGTTGGACGCGATGGTGGTCTCGGTGGGTCCGTAGACATTGCCCAGCATGCGGCGCGAACCGTCGGGCAGGCGCACGGCCCACTTGGCGACCAGTTCCGGCGGGACCGCTTCACCACCCGCGGCGAGCACCCGCAGGTGATCGAGGCCGCGGGCGTCGAAGGTGGCCAGCGCGGCCGGGGTCACGAACGCGTGGGTGACCTGTTCGGTGATGAGGATGTCGCGCAGTTCCTCACCGCCGTACACACCCGGCGGGACGACGACGAGCGTGCCGCCGCGACCGATGGCGAGCAGCATTTCCAGCACCGAGGCGTCGAACGACGGCGAGGCGAAATGCAGTGCGCGCGTGGTGGAGTCGAGCGAGTAGAGGTCGATCTGCTCGGCGCAGAAGTTGGCGACGGAGGCGTGGGTGACCACGACGCCCTTGGGCACACCGGTGGAACCGGAGGTGTAGATCAGGTACGCGGGCTGCGCGGGATCGGTCTGGCGCACGAGTTCCCGCGGCGCGAGGGCGGCATCGGAGATACCGGTGAGGTCGATGTCGTCGACCACCACCCAGCTCACCGAATCAGGGAGATCGTCGGCTTCACCGGTGACCGTGATGCCAACGGACACACCGGCATCGGTGATCATGTGGGCGATGCGGTCGGCCGGGTAGTTCGGGTCGACGGGCACGAACGCGGCACCGGTCTTGGTGACCGCCCACACGGCGAGCACCGATTCCAGCGAACGCGGCACGGCGACGGCGACGAAGTCCTCGGCGCCGAGACCCTGCTGGATCAGCAAGCGCGCCAACTGGTTCGAGCGACGATCGAGTTCGCCGTAGGAGACAGCGGTCCCCTCGAACACCACGGCGGTCGCCTCGGTGTCGCGGGCGGCCTGGGCGATCAGCTGCGGCAGGGTGCGCGCCACCGCGGCGGGGGCGCCGAAGCGGGTGACCAGGTCGGCGCGTTCGGCGTCGTCGAGCACGTCGATCGCGCCGACGGTGACGGCCGGGTCGGCCAGGATCGCGTCGAGCACGCGACGCCAGCGCAGCAGCAGTTCTTCGACGGTCGACTGATCGAACAGGTCGATGGCGTAGGTGAGCACGCCGGTCATGCCCGACAGCGAGCCGGTACCGGTGTGTTCCTCGGTGAGGGTCCACTGCAGGTCGAACTTGGCCATGTCGACCTCGACCTCGTCGGCCGTGACGGTGAGACCGGGCAGCTCCAGGGTGCCGTGCGACATCTCCTGGAACGACAGCACCACCTGGAACAGCGGATGGCGGGCCTGCGAGCGCGACGGGTTGAGCACGTCGACGAGCCGCTCGAACGGCACATCCGCGTTGGCGAACGCACTCAGGTCGGTTTCGCGGGTGCGGGTGAGGAATTCGGTGAACGGCTGGGTGGGATCGACGTCGGAACGCAACACCAGGGTGTTGACGAACATGCCGATCAGGTCATCGAGGGCCTGCTCACCACGACCGGCGATGGGCGTACCGACGGCGATGTCGGTGGTGCCCGACAGGCGCGCGAGCAGCACCGCGAGGGAGGCGTGCACCACCATGAACAGGGTGACGCCGTTGGCACGGGCCACGGCGGCGAGCTGTTCGTGGGTGTCGGCGTCGATCTCGAAACCGACGCGCGCGCCACGGAAGCTCTGCTGCTGCGGGCGCGGGCGGTCGCTGGGCAGGTCGAGCTGGTCGGGCAGGCCCTCGAGGGCGCTCTTCCAGTAGTCGAGCTGACGCGCGGCCATCGAAGCCGGGTCGGATTCGGCGCCGAGCAGTTCGTGCTGCCACAGGGTGTAGTCGCGGTACTGGACCGGCAGCGGCAGCCAGGCCGGAGCCTGGCCCGCGGCGCGAGCCAGGTAGGCGGTGGCGACATCGCGGGCCAGCGGGCCGAAAGAGAAACCGTCGGCCGCGATGTGGTGCACGACGAAGGCGACCGCGTATTCCGGGGTGCCCGCACCGTGACCGTTGGACTCGGCGGTTCCACCGGCCACCTTGAAGATCTGCACGCGGATCGGCAGTTCCAGGGTGACATCGAAGCCGGTGGAGGCGAAGTCGATCAGTTCGTCGCGCAGCCGCGACTGGTCGATCGGGGTCACCGCGATGCCGAGGTCGAACTCGTCGGCGCCGAGTACGTGCTGGAAACCGCCGTCGGCGTCGGGGAAGATCGTGCGCAGCGATTCCTGGCGCACCACAACATCATTGAGCGCGGCGATCAGGGCGTCGACGTCGACGCTGCCCTTCATCTGCACCACGAACGGCAGGTTGTAGGTGGGTGCGGTGGGGTCGAACTGGTTGATGAACCACATCCGCTGCTGGGCCAGCGACAGCGGCACCTGCTCGGGACGCGGCTGCGCGACCAGCGGCGGACGCGCGGCGGAAACATCGGCGGGGGTGACGGATTCGGCCCGCGCGGCGAGTCCGGCCACGGTCGGGGTCTCGAACAGCGCGCGCACACCCAGCTGGATACCGAAGGCGGCGCCGATGCGGGCGACGACCTGCGTGGCGACCAGGGAGTTGCCGCCCAGTTCGAAGAAGTTGTCGTCGGCGCCGACGCGTTCCTGGCTCAGCACATCGCCGAAGATGCCGGCCACGATCTGCTCGGCCGGGGTGCGTGGTGCGCGGAAATCGCCTGCGGCAGCGGTGAAGACGGGTTCGGGC
>NZ_JBHWZY010000399.1:0-6194 GCF_042727815.1 Nocardia sp. NPDC060220 | reverse complement strand
GGCTGTCGAGCAGGTGCGCCGGGTCCTCACCTGCGCGCAGCGACAGCACCGTCAGCTGTAGTGCCGCGACCCAGCCGTCGGTGGCGCCTGCCAGCGCGGCCACCTCGTCGGCGGCCAAGTGCACACCGCCGGCTTCGGCGAGGAACGCGTGTACTTCGTCGGGATTGAAACGTAGTGTCGTGGCGTCGATTTCGGCGAGCTCACCGTGGATGCGCAACCTGCTCAACGGCAGGTCGAGCCGCTCGGTGCTCGTGACGACGAGGGGCAGATGGTGACACCCGTGCTCGAGCAGGAACCGGACCGCGTCCACCGAGGCGGGGGCGGTGACCCGTTGCCAGTCGTCGAGTATCAGCGTCACCCGCCGGTCGTCGGCGTGCAGACCGTCGACGAGTGCGGTCAGCACGGCGCGGGTCGGGTCGTCGGGGTTGGCTTCCAGCAGCCGGTCGAGATCGTCGGCGAGCACGGGGACGGCGGGCCGGATCGCCTCGGCGAGGTGGGTGAGGAACCAGGAGACATTGTCGTCGTCCTCGTCGACGGTCAGCCACGCGACTGCGGCGCCGTGCTCGACCAGCTCGTCGTGCCATTGGGCGGCCACCGTGGTCTTGCCGAATCCGCTGGGCGCGTGGATGGCGGTGAGCCGGGTGCGTTCGGTGGTGCGCAAGTGCTCGAGCAGGCGCTTTCTGGCGAGAGTCGCCCGCGCCGGAGTCGGCGGGCGATACTTCGTGGCGGGTGTGGGAGGCGCGGTGGTGCGGTCGCGGGCCCGGGCCGCCGGTGCGATCGGCACCGCGACGGGGCGCTGGGTATCCGGGACCCGGAGGACATCGACGGGGCTGCCGGTACTGCGCTGGGCCGCAACCAGTTCCGCGCCGAAGCCGGCGGCGCTGTCGGGCCGGTCGGCGGGGTCGGTCGCCATCGCGTGCTCGATGGCGGCTCTGACCTCGTCGGGCACATCCTGGTCGGTGAGATCGGGACCGGGCTGCGCGGAGACTCGCAGGAACTGTGACAACACCTGCTCTCCGACGCGCCGCTCGTAGGCGACATGTCCGGTGAGCGCGCAGAACAGCGTGGCGCCCAGGCCGTACACGTCGGCGGCGGCGGTGGCTTGCGCGCCGCGCAGGACCTCCGGCGCGGCGAAAGCGGGGGAGCCGGTGACGATTCCGGTCGTCGTGTGGAACCCGCCCTGGGTCCGGGCGATCCCGAAGTCGGTGAGTTCGGGTTCGTCGTAGTCGCTGAGCAGGATGTTGGACGGTTTCACGTCACGATGCAGGATGCCGGCCCGGTGCGCGGTCTCGAGGGCGCCCGCCATCTTCACGCCCAAGCGCAGTGTCGCTGCCCAGTCCAGCGGGCCGACAGTGTGGATGCGTTGTTCCAACGAACCACGCGCGTGATAGGGCATCACCAGGTAGGGGTGCCCGCCGTGGGTGGTGCCCGCTTGGAAGACCGCGACGATGTAGGGATGACCGGACAGCCTGCCCATCGCCTGCTGTTCGCGCACGAAGCGCTGCAATCCGTCGGGGTCGAGTTCGGCGGTCAGTACCTTCACCGCGACCACGCGGTCCAGATCGGGCTGGACGCAGCGGTAGACCACACCGAAACCGCCGCGTCCGATCTCCTGGGCGTCCTCGAAGCCCTCGGCGGTCAGTTCCGCCGCGATCCCGGTGGCCGAGCTGCGCTGCGTCGGCAAGTTTTCGGCCATTCAGGCTCGATTCGGTGCGACCTCGTGGCGGTGCGCTGGTGCGCCGCCCTCTACCGAGGATAGCCCCGGAACCCATGGTGTTCGACGACGTCAGGCGCGTTTCCGGTGTCGGCGAAACCCCCTGTGTTCGCGCTGCGGGCGGGCGGCTCAGGCCCGCTTGTGCGGCGGGTCGACGAAGATGTCGTATTCCAGCCCGTCGGCGCCTCCGTAGGGCGAGAGATCGGTGACGCCTTCGGCACGGAGCACGTCGACGTCGAGGAAGGTGTTTCCGGTGACCGATCGTGCGTCCTTGCGCAGGAGCGCCACCGCGGCGTCGGCCATGATCTGCGGGGTACGGGCTTTGGCGATCGCGTCGTCGCCGCCGAGGAGGTTCTGCACCGCGGCGGTGGCGATCAGGGTCTCGGGCCACAGGCAGTTGCCTGCGATGCCGTGTTCGGCGTATTCGGCTGCCCAGCCCAGCGTCAGGAGCGACATCCCGTACTTGGCGAGCATGTACGCGGGGTAGGCGCCGAGCCATTCGGGTGCGAGATTCAGCGGCGGCGACAGGCTGAGGATGTGGGCGTTGTCGCTGCGGCGCAGGTGCGGCAGGCAGGCGCTCGAGAGCAGGTAGGTGCCGCGCAGCTGGATCTGCTGCATCAGGTCGAACCGCTTGATGGGCGGTTCCTCGGTGGGGGCGAGGGCGATCGCCGAGGCGTTGTTCACGCAGTAGTCGATGCCGCCGAAACGCTCGACCGCGCGGGCCACCGCGTCGGTTACCGAGGCTTCGTCGCGCACATCGCCCACCACCGCGAGCGCCTGTCCACCGGCGGCTTCGATCTCGGCGGCGGCGGTGTGGACGGTGCCCGGCAGTCGGGGGTCGGGCGTATCGGTCTTGGCGAGCAGCACGATGTTGGCGCCTTCGCGGGCGGCGGCGACGGCGATCGCCAGCCCGATGCCGCGGCTGCCGCCCGACATGATCATGGTGCGCCCGGTCAGCGGGAACGGGGAGGTCGTGGATGTGGTCGTGGTCATACCGTGCGACGTTACAGTTCTCGGACAGTCGCGGCAATAGTGAAATATGTAGACTCGGTCTCGTGAAATCCGCTGCTACCGGCTTCGACGCACGGGTCCGTCCGGTGTCGGCCCGTTCGGCGGTGATCCGGATTCTGATAGCGGCCGAGTCGCCGACGACCACCTCGAGTGAAATCTGCGCTGCCACCACCGCCGTCGGCTATCCGGAGACAACGGTGCGTGTCGCGGTGTCGCGGATGGTGGCCGCGGGCGAGCTGATCCGTGAACAGCGCGCCTACACGCTCGACCCCGCCTTGCGCGCCCGCCGGACCGAACTCACCGCCCCGCCCGTTCGGCCCTGGGACGGCGACTGGGAGCAGGTCGTCATTACCGCCGCCGGACGGCCGTCGGCCGAGCGTGCGGCCCTGCGCGCCAGGCTGCTCTCGCTTCGCCTGGCAGAACTTCGCGAGGGAGTCTGGCTGCGGCCGGCCAACCTCGTCCGCGAGCTGCCCGCGGACCTGGCCACCACCACGCTCCATTTCCGACTCCGGCCGGTCGAGAACGCTGCCGACCTCACCGCCGAACTGTGGTCGCTGGCCGATTGGTCGGCGCGGGGTCGCGCCCTGCTCGACGACATCGAAAACCCTGACCCGGCAGCAAGATTCGCCGTGGTATGCGCCGCGCTCGACCTGCTCACCACCGACCCCGCGCTTCCTGCGGCGCTGCAACCCGACGACTGGCCGGTCGACGATCTCCGGGCACAGACCTCGGCCTATCTCGCCTGGATCAGACAACTCGACCTGTAAGCCGTTCCCGGCGCCGCAGATCAGAAGGGGACGACTGCGCGGGTGCCGTTCTCGCCGGCGCAGTAGTCGACGGCCTTGCCGAGGTCGCCGAAACCGAAGGTCTCGGTGACCAACCGGTCGTCAGGTCGCGTCGTCCACGGTGGTCTCGGCCGACCTGCGACGGCTTCGCCGGGGCTGGTGAGGAGCCTCGGGGATCCCCAGTTGGGCGCAGGTCAGCAGGGCCACTTCGATGTCGAGCCTGCGCTCGCCGAGCGGATGTCCGAGCAGCTCTTCGGCTTTGCGCACCCGGTAGTGGACGGTGTTCTTGTGGACGTGCAGCCGCGCGGCGGCGTCGGTATAGCTGCCACGGGCGTCGAGGAACGCGCGGACGGTCTCGCGTAACCGCGCTGCTGTCTCGTCCGTGCCCAGCAGTGCGCCGAGCACACGCTCGGCCCACACCCGCATCTCGGGCACCCGGTCGGCGAACAGGGCGGTCAACGCCACGTCGGAATGGACGGTGAGTCCGTGCTCTCGCCTGGTCAGGGCGACGGCGCGGGCTTGTTGCGCGTCGCGGAAGGTCTGGCGGAATCCTTCGAGGCCGGTAGCCGGATCGCCCAGGGTGATCGACAGATTCGGATGGGCCCGCAGATCGTGGGCGAGTTGTTCGGTGTCGAGCACGGGTCGGGCCACCGAGGAGATCCACACCCACCGGTTGTGGTCGTCGACCTCGACGGTCATCGGCGTCTTGCCGGTCGCGGCCGCCAGCAGGGCGGTGCCCGCGCGCAGCGACGCGCGGGGATCGCGGGTTCCCGGTGGTGTCCACAGCGTCGCGAACTGGTGCCAGCCACGCAGGGAGGCCGACAGCATCTGCTCGGCCGAGCCCACGTCCAGATCATCGGCGTCGACGACGGCGCGCACCTGTGCGGCGCGGGCAGCGTCGGTGCGCGCGTCCCAGCGGCGGCGCTCGCTCTCGTAGATATCGATCAGGCCCTCGATCACCTGGTCGATATAGCTGTTGACCAGGTAGGCGATGCGGGCCGCGGTGGCCATCGCCACGTCGGTGGGCGGGTTCAGTTCGGCCAGCAGCGTCATCGTCCACTGGACGAACATGTTCTCGCCGAGCCGGTAGGCGCGCAGCAGTGCCTCCAGCGACAGATCGTGCTGGGCGAAGCGGCGGGCGTACTCGGCGGCGGCGGGCGGCACGGTGATGTCGTCGAGGCCGATGGCCAGCGTGAGTATGTCCAAGATCGCGGACAGGTTGGACTCCGTGCTGGCCACCATCAGTCTGCGCACTTCGTCGTCGTGCCGGAATTCGGGGATGACCTCGGTGAACATCGTGGTCATCCTCGGTGACAGGTGGTCCAGGTCGGCTTTGATCCGGCCCGCCACCGCACGCACCAGTGGATCGTTGTCGTGGGCCATGGCCGCAGACAGTACCCCCGACGCTCACCTGTGTGGCGCTGTTTGTGCCCGTGGCACAACACGTCGGCGCAACGCTGGGCTGCGGGCCCGTAGTCGGCGCCTGATTCGCGTCCTACCGTGAGTGATGTAACTCAGATCACATTCGCCACCGGTGAGGAATCATGCGACACATCGCCGAATTGCCCGAGGTCAGAGCCGCTGCCGACCCGCACGGACCCTGCATCGCCGACGACACCGTCACACTGTCCAATGCGCAGTTCCATGCTCGGGTCGATGCCGCTGCGTCGGTCCTGCATCGTGAGGGCGTGCGGTCCGACGACGTCGTCGCGGTGGTGCTGCCCAACCGAGTAGACCTCGTGGTGGCCCTGTTCGCGGCCTGGCGACTCGGTGCGGCCGTCACTCCGGTGAATCCGGGGCTCACCGACGACGACATCCGGTACCAGGTCGAAGACTCCGGCGCCGCCGTCGTCCTCGGCGAATCCGGCAGGCCCGCAATCACTCTCGACATCGCGGAATTGGCCGAGCACGCCGGTCCCGTCGCCGCCGCGTCCTCTGACGATCTCGCCCTGATCATCTACACCAGCGGCACCACGGGTAGGCCCAAGGGTGTGCTGCTCGGTCACGAGAACCTCGCCGCCATGTGCGCGATGATCATCGACTCGCTCGGCCTGAACGAGACCGACCACAGCCTGCTGATCCTGCCGCTGTTCCACGTCAACGGCATCGTGGTCAGCGTGCTGTCGCCACTGCTGGCGGGCGGACGCACCACCATCGCCGGAAAGTTCTCCGCCTCAGGCTTTTTCGACACGGTCGAGCGGGTCCGGCCCACCTATTTCTCGGCGGTGCCCGCCATCTACGCGATGCTGGTGGCCCAGCCCGACGGTCCTCGTCCCGACACTTCCTCGCTGCGCTTGGCGATCTGCGGTGCCGCGCCGATGCCCGCCGAGCTCATCGCCCGGTTCGAGCAGCGCTTCGGTGTGCCGATCGTCGAGGGTTACGGTCTGTCCGAGGGGACCTGTGCGTCGACTCTCAATCCCGTAGCGGGCCAACGGAAGCCGGGGACTGTCGGTATCCCGTTGCCCGGTCAGACCGTAGCGATCATGGATGTCGGCGGCGCGTTGTCGGCGCCCGGCGAACCCGGCGAAGTCGTCATTCGCGGAGCGAACGTGATGCGCGGCTACCTCGGCAGGCCGACGGAGACGGCGAAAACCGTCGTGGACGGCTGGCTGCACACCGGCGACGTCGGCTACTTCGACGCCGACGGCTATCTGGTTCTGGTCGACCGAATCAAGGACATGATC
>NZ_JBHWZY010000398.1:0-6206 GCF_042727815.1 Nocardia sp. NPDC060220 | reverse complement strand
GCATCTTCCACACGGCCGAGGAATGCGCGGGCATGCTCGCCTCGGGCATGGAGGTCGGCCTCAACGACAGCTACCGGGCCCTCGACGCCCTGCTGGCCGAACGTCGCTGAGCGCGCGAAACCCGATGCGGTGGCGGGGAGTCCCGCATCGGGTGGCGGCGTGGCCTGTTTCGCCGCAGGCTGATTCCGGACAGCGAGGGCGATGCGGCCTCGGCGCCGCGTCAGAGGTGAGTGCAGCCGGTCGCTCGTTTGCGTGGCTTCAAGCGCAACGGCGGTAGCGGCGGAGCGGGTATCCGCTCCTCGGGGGTGTGGCCGACGACCAACGGAAAACGGCTGGCATCGCGGGCTTCCCACGCCTGCCGCGCATCGATGATCTCCTCGTGACTGCGGGCGACGAAGTTCCACCACATCACCAGCTCCTCGGCGAAGGGTTCGCCGCCGACCAGCGCGAAATGCGCTCCGTCGGTGCTGGACAGGAGCAATTCGGTGCGGTCGGTGCCCAGATACAGCAGCGGGCCCGGGGTGAGTTCGGTGCCGTCGATCGTCACCGCGCCCTCGATCACCAGCACGGCGTGCTCGAACGCGCGGTCCAGCGGGAGCGACACCTCGGCGCCGGGGTCGAGCACGATGTCGGCCCCGACGATCGGCGTGTAGGCCTTCGCGGGTGAGGCGACACCGCCCAGGGCGCCGATCAACACGGTGGCGCGCAGTCCTGGCGCCGCGTAGCTCGGCAGTTCGCGATGCTGCTCGAAATGCGGGTCGATGCCGGTGGCGGTGCCGGGCAGCGCGATCCACAGCTGGAGGCCGTGGCCCGCTTCCGCGCCGGGCACGCCGAACTCAGAATGCGCGATGCCGCGACCGGAGGTCATCAGATTCAGCTGCCCCGGCGCGATCTCGACGTCGGAGCCCACCGAATCGCGATGCCGGATGCGGCCGTCGAGCGGCCAGGTCACCGTCTGCAAGCCGATGTGGGGGTGGGGCAGGATGTCGGGGGAGGCGCCGGCCTCGGTCGCGGTGGCCGAACCGAACCGGTCGAGGAAACACCACGCGCCGACGGTCGGCAGATCCCGTTGCGGCAGTGTGCGTTCCACGTACACCCCGCGCACCCCGCCGAGTGGGACCTCCCTGGCCGGATACAACTCGGCGATCGGACCCGGACGCGGCGACGGCTCACACAGCGCCTCGTCCGGGTCGATCTCCAGGTCGCTCATCCGGCGATGCCCTTGCCCACCACGTGCGCGTCGTACTCGGGGTGCTTGTCCAGCCAGCCGCGAATGAACGGGCAGTGCGCGGTGATGGTGCGCCCGCGCGCGATCACGTCCTCGATTGCCTGGCGGGCGAGTACGCCGCCGAGTCCCTTGCCCGCGAACGCGTCATCGATCTCGGTGTGGATGAAATCGGTGTCGTTGTCGCGCTCGATGTATTCGGTGAAGCCGGCGAGCTCGTCGTCGAAGAACACGTCGTAGCGATTCTTCTCGACATTGCGCACGACGCGGCGCTGTGGCTCTGCTGTCTCGGTCATCGGCAAACGCTCCTTCCGCACCGACGGCGGTGCGCTGAGGGTCGGCGCGTCGTTGCGTCGACCGTGACGGTAACCAGAACCATTCGTCGGCCGCAGCCTATTCCGCGCGATCGTCGGTCGTCGCGGGACTCTATTCGCGTCCTGCCGAGGTGAACGTCATATCCGCGTACCGGCTGCCTGCCACCTGTTCGGCGATCGGCTCCACTGCGGCCAGTTCGTCCGCAGACAGGCGTACTGATGCCGCGGCGACGTTATCGGCCAGTCTGGTCCGCTTGCGGGTGCCGGGAATCGGCACCACGGACAGGTTGTGCACGTCCGCCCGCGCGTGTACCCACGCGAGTGCGACCTGGGCCTGGGTGATGCCGTGCGCGGCGGCGATCGCGGCCAGCGGTGCGAGCAATGCGGCGTTGTGCTGGGCGTTGTCGCCGGTGAAGCGGGGCTGGAACTTGCGGAAGTCCTGGTCGCTCAGCTCTGTCGCCGAGGTGAACGCGCCGGTGAGAAAACCGCGGCCCAGCGGCGAGTACGGAACGAACGCCACACCCAGTTCGGCCGCGGCGGGCACCGCGGTGCGTTCCACGTCGCGGGAGAACAGCGACCATTCCGACTGCAACGCCGCGATCGGGTGCACCGCGTGCGCGGCCCGCAGTTCGTCACCGGTCACCTCGGACAACCCGAGCGCCCGCACCTTGCCCGCCGCGACGAGTTCGGCCATGGCGGCGACGGTCTCCTCGATCGGGACCCGCGGGTCGCGCCGGTGCATGTAGTACAGGTCGATCGTGTCGACGCCGAGCCTGCGCAGGCTGGCCTCGACCGACGCGCGGATGTAGGCGGGGGAGTTGTCGAAGCCGCGGAAGGACGGATCGTCGGCCTTGCGAACGATGCCGAATTTCGTGGCGATGAGCAGGTTTTCGCGGTTGGCGCGCACGAAATCGCCGAGGAATTCCTCGTTGTGACCGGATCCGTACACGTCGGCGGTGTCGAACAGGGTGACGCCGAGTTCGAGCGCGTGGTCGAGGGTGGCCCGCGATTCGGCCGCGTCGGTATCACCGTAGAACTCGCTGATGCCCATACAGCCGAGCCCCTGAGTGCCGATCAGCGGTCCGTCGGCGCCCAGAGTCGTGGTCGGCAGTGTCGCGGTGGTGCTCATGTGTCGCTTCCTTCGCTCGTGTGCACGGTGATCGTGGCGGGCCGGACCACATCCGATCGGCCTTCGTAGACGGCGATCTTGTAGTCGAGAACGGCCACGGTCTGCTGCAGCTCCGCGATCTTGTCGAGCACGTCGGATCTGGTCTGCCGGAACATCTCCAGCCGATCCGGGTAGGTCTGCTCGCCTGCCCGCACCAGTTCGGCGTAGCGGATCATGTCGGCCACCGGCATGCCGGTGAGCCGCAGCCGGGCGATCAGCGCCAGCCACTCCAGGTCGCGGTCGCTGAACCGGCGGTTGCCGGTGTGATCGCGACCGACATAGCTCATCAGCCCGATCCGCTCGTACCAGCGCAGGGTGTCGCGGCTCAGGCCCGAGCGATCGGCCACCTGGCCGATCGAATACCTCGGGCGTTCGTGCTCGTCGTCGCCGCTCTCGGCGCGCAGCGCCGCGTCCTGATCCATCGTGCTCGTCCCTTCCCGTGGAACTTCTTAGACGGTATCCACCTGGAGTGCACTCCAAGCAAGGACTGTTCCTCGGGGGCGAGCGAAGTCAGCTGTAGTTCGGCAGCTCCTGGATCGCCCACTTGTTGCCGTCGGGGTCGGCGAAGAAGGTGAACCGTCCCCAGCCCATGTCCTCGACGGGGCTGGCCGCCACACCCGCGGCGATCAGCTGTTCATAGGCCTTGTCGGCGCTGGCCACGACCATCTGCATCCCCTCGACGCTGCCCGGTGCGGCGCTGGTGAGCCCGCGGCCGATGCAGATCGAACACCCCGAACCCGGCGGTGTGAGCTGGACGAATCGGATCTCCGGGGACGGTGTGTGGTCGTGATCGGCGTTGAAGCCGATGCTGGTGTAGAAATCCTTGGCCCGGTCGACATCGGTGACCGGGATGGCAACGAGTTCGATTTTCCAATCCATGTGGTCGAGCATGACACGGTGGTCCGACGGAAACGTAGTGTGGATCACATGGCTGGTAAGGACATCGACCGCGTCAGGGCCCGCTCGGCTTGGGAAACGGTCAAGGAGAGCCCGGTGATCACCGCTATCGCGGTGGCCCCGGTGGTACTCGTGCTCGGCGTGGTCTGGGCGCTGACGAACGGATTCGTCGCGTTCGTGCTCCTGGCGCTGCTGGGGGTGGGGATCGTCGTCGGCGGCAAGCTGCTCAAGTGAGCCGCACCGAATGAGGTCAGCGCGGGACGTGGAACGTCGTGAGTTCGCCCGTTCCGGGGCCGAGTTGTGCCCACGGCCGATCGAACTCGAGCACGGCCAGCGCCGAGGTGGGGAACTTGCGGCTGAGCTCGGTCGCCTGATCGGATTCGCGGTTGCCCGCCAGCTCCCACGCGGTCCAGGGAATCCCGGGCACATGGCCGACGATGAGCAGCGTCGAGATCGTGTCGTCGGTGAGCCCGATCAGTTCCATGAGGGTGTGCGGGTTCGCGTCGTAGATGTCGTCGGTGTACTCGACGGGCGCGGTGATGCCGGTGGCCGCGAGGGTCTGTCTGGTGCGCTCGGCGGTCGAGCAGCGCACCGCGTCGATCGGCGGCGCGGCGGCGCGCAACCAGTCCCCGGCCAGCGCCGCTTCGCGCTCGCCACGCGGTGCCAGCGGGCGCGCGTGGTCGTCGACGTTGTCGGGATAGGCCGATTTTCCGTGCCGCATCAGGATCAGGGTCGCCACCATGAGACCACCGTAATCGTGGGCAGCGGTGAGGTAGCAGTCACACTCGAGGCACACTGAAAGCTGCGTCACCATCGATGGGTTCGTGGTTCACCCGCCACGGGCCCTGATAGGGGGCGTCTCGAGCCACCGACCACACATTTCGAGGATCTGCACCTATGGCCTACGTCATCACGCAGCGTTGTTGCAACGACGCCAGCTGCGTCACCGAATGCCCGGTCGACTGCATCCGCCCGACTCCGGATCAACCGGAGTTCGCCACGGCGGAGATGCTGTACATCGACCCCGACACCTGCATCGACTGCGGTGCCTGCGTTGACGCGTGCCCGGTGGACGCGATCTTCTCCGAAGATGACCTGCTGGCCTCGCTGTCCAGATACCGCGAGATCAACGCCGCCTACTTCCAGCGTCACCCGCTCGAGTCGAACTTCGACCCGCTGAGCACACCGGTGCGCCCGCCCAAGAGCCTGGGCACGCTGCGCGTCGCGATCGTCGGCGCGGGCCCCGCTGCCTGCTACGCCGCCGACGAATTGCTGCGGCGCAGCGATGTCGAGGTGGAGATGTTCGACCGGCTGCCGACCCCGTGGGGTCTGGTGCGCGCGGGCGTCGCCCCCGATCACGCGGGCACCAAGGGCGTCGCCGAGATGTTCGAGTCGGCGTTCCGCCGCGACACGCTGCAGTACTACCTCAATGTCGAGGTCGGTGAGCACATCGATCACCAGGAGCTCCTCGACCACCACCACGCGGTGATCTACGCCGTCGGCGCCTCGAGCGACCGCGCGCTCGGCATCCCCGGCGAGGACCTGCCCGGCAGCCACTCGGCCACCGAGTTCGTGGCCTGGTACAACGGCCACCCCGACTTCGCCGAGCACGAGTTCGACCTGTCCGGTGAACGTGCGGTGATCGTCGGCAACGGCAACGTGGCCCTCGATGTGGCGCGCGTGCTCACCGGCGACCCGGACGAGCTCGCCAAGACCGACATCGCCGACCACGCGCTGGACGCCCTGCGTCGCAGCAACATCCGCGAGGTGGTGATCCTCGGGCGACGCGGCCCGCTGCAAGCCGCCTACAGCTCGCCGGAGTTCCTCGCGCTCACCCATCGCACGGGCGTCGATGTGATCGTCGACCCCGCCGATATCGAACTCGACCCGCACAGCCGCGCGTTGCTCGACGATCCGAACATCGAACCCTCGTTGCGCCTGAAGTACGAGCTCGCGAAAGAGTATTCGACGGCCGCGCCCGACCTGTCGAACAAGCGGATCGTGTTCCGCTACCTCGCCGCGCCGACCGTCGTGCACGGCACCGACGCGGTCACCGCGATCGAGTTCGCGCACAACGAATTGACCGAGGAGAACGGGCAATTGGTGGCCACCGCCACCGATCGCACCGAGACCATCGAGACCGGCCTGGTGCTGCGCTCGATCGGCTACCGTGGCGAACCCGTCGCCGGCCTGCCCTTCGACGAGCGCCGTGGCACCGTGCCGAGCGAGCACGGCCGGGTCATCGACGCGACCGTGCCCGTCCCCGGCGTCTACGTCTCCGGCTGGATCAAGCGCGGCCCGCGCGGGGTGATCGGCTCCAACCGGATCGACGCCGAGGAGACCGTCGAAGCGGTGATCGCCGACTTCATCGCGGGCAAACTCACCGCGCCGACCGGCGACCGCGCCGCCCTGCGGGCACTGCTCGCGCAGCGCCAGCCCGATCTGGTCGACCGCAAGGGCTGGAAGACCATCGACCAGGCCGAGAAGACCGCGGGCAAGGCGGCAGGCAGGCCGCGGGTCAAGTTCACCACCCGCGCCGACCTGCTCAAAGCAGCCAAGGGCTAGGTGCAGAGCTGGCACGGGTACCCGCGGTGCCGGGTAC
>NZ_JBHWZY010000397.1:0-6212 GCF_042727815.1 Nocardia sp. NPDC060220 | reverse complement strand
GCTGCCATCTTCTCCATCTGAGCAGTGTGCATCTTGTGGCGACGCTCGGCCTCGGCGTAGCGGCCTTCCCACTCTTCACGCTGCTTGTCGAACCCGTCGAGCCATTCGTTGGTCTCGGGATCGAAGCCCTCGGGGAAGATGTAGTTGCCCGCATCGTCGTAGCTGTCGGCCATGCCGTACTTCGACGGGTCGAACTCGGCGTTGTAGTCCTCGTTCGCCTGCTTCAGCGACAGCGAGATGCGACGACGCTCGAGGTCGATGTCGATGACCTTGACCATGGCGTCGTCGCCGACGGCCACAACCTGGTCCGGGACCTCGACGTGGCGCTCGGCCAGCTCGGAGATGTGAACCAGGCCCTCGATGCCCTCTTCGACGCGCACGAAGGCACCGAAGGGAACCAGCTTGGTGACCTTGCCGGGCACGATCTGGCCGATGGCGTGGGTCCGGGCGAACTGACGCCACGGGTCTTCCTGAGTCGCCTTGAGCGACAGGGAGACGCGCTCGCGGTCCAGGTCGACGTCGAGAACCTCGACGGTGACCTCGTTGCCGACCTCGACAACCTCGGACGGGTGGTCGATGTGCTTCCAGGACAGCTCGGAGACGTGCACCAGGCCGTCGACGCCACCCAGGTCCACGAAGGCACCGAAGTTGACGATGGAGGACACGACGCCCTTGCGGACCTGGCCCTTCTGGAGCTGGTGCAGGAACTCGCTGCGGACCTCGGACTGGGTCTGCTCGAGCCAGGCGCGACGCGACAGAACCACGTTGTTGCGGTTCTTGTCGAGCTCGATGATCTTGGCCTCGATCTCCTTGCCGACGTACGGCTGGAGGTCGCGGACACGACGCATCTCGACGAGCGAGGCGGGCAGGAAGCCACGGAGACCGATGTCGAGGATCAGGCCGCCCTTGACGACCTCGATGACGGTGCCCTTGACGGCCTCGTCCTTCTCCTTGAGCTCCTCGATCGTGCCCCACGCGCGCTCGTACTGCGCCCGCTTCTTCGACAGGATCAGGCGGCCTTCCTTGTCCTCCTTCGTGAGGACCAGGGCCTCGACCGCGTCGCCCACGGAAACGACCTCGTTCGGGTCGACGTCGTGCTTGATGGAGAGCTCGCGGGAGGGGATGACGCCTTCGGTCTTGTAACCGATGTCCAGCAGGACCTCGTCACGATCGACCTTGACGATGGTGCCTTCGACGATGTCACCATCGTTGAAGTACTTGATCGTTGCGTCGATGGCGGCCAGGAAATCCTCGGCGGAGCCAATGTCGTTAATGGCTACCTGCGGCGAGGTGACGGTGGTGGGCATATGTGGGTTTGCTCCGGACGGATTGTGGTCGGTTGCGGACATTGGATCTTTCGGTACGCTGCGAGATCACCGCGACGACGCGACGAAGGGATACCGGTAAAGTATCGCACGGACCGTCGCACTTGCCGCTGATCAAATTCAGCGTCCCTCTACAGCGTGCATCAGCCTACGCGACCCGCGCCGAGCCGGGCAAACCACCCCCCGCACCACGCCGATACCCTGTTGGCCGTGTCCGACGACGAACGCCACGCGCAGGCCAACGCGCTGCTGGGTACCTCAGCAACCACTCGAACCAAGATCGATTCGCGCGACAGCGAGCGCGCGAATCGCCGCTGGTGGGACGCCGACGCCGAGCAGTACCACCAGACCCACGCCGACTTCCTCGGCGTCGACTCCCCGGGCGGCGAGTTCGTGTGGTGCCCGGAGGGCCTGCACGAGGGCGACATGGGTTTCCTCGGCGACGTGACCGGCAAGACGATCTTGGAGATCGGCTGCGGGTCGGCGCCGTGCTCGCGGTGGCTGGCCGGGCACGGCGCGTTCCCGGTCGGGCTCGATGTGTCGAAGGGGATGCTGGAGCGTGGCGTGGCCGCGATGGATCAGGGCGGACCGCGCGTACCCCTGGTTCAGGCGGGTGCCGAGGCGCTGCCCTTTACCGACGCGTCGTTCGATCTGGCCTGCTCGGCGTTCGGCGGGGTGCCGTTCGTCGCCGATTCGGCGCTGGTGATGCGCGAGGTGGCTCGGGTGTTGCGCCCGGGCGGGCGCTGGGTGTTCTCGGTGAACCATCCGATGCGCTGGATCTTCCCCGACGATCCGGGCGAAGCGGGTCTGACCGCCACGATCCCGTATTTCGACCGCACTCCTTATGTAGAGGTGGACGGCGACGGTGTGCCGACCTATGTCGAGCACCACCGCACGATCGGTGACCGGGTCCGCGAGATCGTCGGCGCCGGTCTGCACCTGGTGGACATCGTCGAACCGGATTGGCCGGAATGGCTCGACCGCGAATGGGGTCAGTGGTCGCCGCTGCGCGGGCAGATCTTCCCCGGGACCGCCATCTTCATCGCCGAGAAGCCCTAGAACTCGGGCAGCGCGGCGAACGAGGGGTCCACGCGCACGTTCGGCACGGTGTCGGCGACCCAGCGGCGCGCCCTGGTGAGCGCGTGATCGGGGAATTCGACATCGAAGCGGACGTCATCGGACAGCAGATAGGGCAACCGGCCGCGCAGACCGGGCGCGTACGGGTGGGGCGGGCACATCTCGTCGCGCCGAACCTGCCGGCCGATCAAGGTCTCGCGCGCACCGGGCACCCCGGTCTCGGGGCAGATCACCTGGAACACCGCCGAGCACCGGTCCTTGGGCACCACGATCGACGCCGCGAAAACCAGCTCACCGTGCGGGCCCGGCAGTTGGGTCTTCTCCACCCGCAGCAGGGCGGGCAACTGGTCCACCCACACCACGAAGGCCTCGATCAGGCAGCCGGTCCGGGCGTGGTGCTCGGCCAACCGCCTGCGCAGCCGTTTCAGGTCGTGCAGGCGGGCGGGCAGGTCGGGCGTGCCGTTGACATAGGTCAACGCGACGACGTCACGAGTGGCCGGATTCCCCCAGGTCGTGTCGTCCAACTGTTGCATTCCAGGAATGTCGAACGAGATGGGCACCGGATCAATTTACCGGCGGATTCGAGTTCGGTTGTCCCCGTGGGGCGCCCGGCGCGTCGATCAGGCCGAAATCCGCTCGTCGACCACGTCGACAAGCCAGGCTTCGTGACTGATCACCATCGCGCGGCTGCGCGGGGTGGCGAGCACGGTCGCCAATGCGGCGCGGAACGCCTCGGCGGCCGCCCGATCGTCGAAATCGAGGTCGATGAGGACGCGGGGTGGTGTGCCCTCGACGCGGCCGACGCGGTAGGCGCGAACGCCGTTGTCGGCGCGGAAACGCTCGAACTGATCGAACGCGGCCTTCCAGTCGTCGTAGTCGCGAACGGTGTTGTCGATGTGCAGGGTGACGGTCATGGTGACCTCCGTGGTCGTGCTGGATGGGTAGCTCAATGGTCGGCCCGTTCTGGGCACCGGAACATCCCTGATCCTGGGGGTTTTCCGCCGTAGACTGGGTGCGTGCCGAGCACCTTGGCAGACCGGATCGGCCGTCTGTGCCGCGCCGGGCACTCCGCCAAACGATTGCGTGAACTCGTCCTGGTCGAGATCCGCGCGAGGATCCCGTTCACCGGCCATGTCTTCGCGCTCACCGATCCCGTCACCGCGGTCGCGACGGCGCCGCTCGCCGACGTCCCCGGCCTCGATCTCGCGCTGTTGCCCGACTTGATCCGCGCCCGGTATCTCACTGCGCTCAATCGCTGGGACACCGTGCGCGGCACCGGCGCCCACTCTTTGCTGGGCGCCACCGACGGCGACCCGGAACGCTCCCTGCTCTGGCGCACCGCCCAGCACGATCTCGGCGTCACCGACTCCGCCACCGTCACCTTCGCCGACCGCTACGGCTGCTGGGGCTTCCTCGAACTGCTCCGCTACAGCGAACCCCCGTTCACCACAGCAGAACTCGGTGAGCTGAGCACGCTGACAGCACCGGTCACCGCAGGCCTGCGCCGTACCGTCGGCGCCACCTTCGTCGAATCCGACGCCCAGCTCGCGTCGCTGGGCCCCGCGGTCGTCCTGCTCGACGACACCCTGCGCGTGCGTTCCCAAACGGCAGCCGCCGCGGATTCCCTCCTGCGCCTGCTCCCCCCGGACGAACCGATTCCCCCCGTCCCTGCCTCGGTCTACAACGCGGCCGCCGCCCTGCTCGCCACCGAGGCCGCCGTCCCGCTCGGCCCCGCCGTCTCCCGCATCCACCTGGGCGGCAACCGCTGGCTCACCGTCAAAGCCGACCGCATCGGCCCCGACATCGCCGTGGCCCTGGAACCGAGCACCGCCACCGAACGCCTCGACCTGTTCGCCCGAGCCCACGCCCTCTCCACCCGCGAATCCCAGGTCCTGACGCTGCTGGCCACCGGCCTGGACTCCCACGAACTGGCCGCGGAACTGTTCCTCTCCGAACACACCGTCAACGACCACGTCAAAGCCGTCCTCGCCAAATCCGACACCCGAACCCGCCAACGCCTCCTCACCCGCGTTCTCGGAGTCGGCTGAGCCAGTCAGGTAGAGCTCAAGTCCGACGTTGGTGGGCATGCGGATCGTGCTCGGCCGACTCCCGCAGTCGCCACATCGGCACGCGGACGGCATCCCACCGCTGCGACGGAACCTTGCGCAGGTCTGTGTGTTGCAGCATCAGTCGCAAATGCCGATCCGCCGCGTTGGCGCCCGCACCACGATCGACCACCACGCCCCACACCGAGCCGTCCGGACGCCGATCGATCGCGTCGGTGTGGTGGCCGGCCATCGGAGATCCGAAGGCGAGGTCGGTCGCCCCCCGGCGAATCATGTAGCGGTGCAGTCGATTCAGCACAGGGTCAGCCTCGCCGACCGCCGCCGCCGGTTCGGCAGCAGCGGCGAGCGCGCTACCGATGCGGCGCGACTGCCAGATGCGGCTGTCACCCACGACGAACAGGTGCGCACGGGCGCGGGTTATCGCCACGTTCCACAGGTTCGGTTGCCGGTCGAGCCATTCGATCGATCGCCGGGGCATTTCCGGCGAGGCCACAAGGGAGAAGATGATGATGTCGCACTCACCGCCTTGGAAGGTGTGCACTGTGCCGACAACGACCCCATCGGAACCGTCGAGCCGGCGTTTGATCTCGTCGGACTGCGCCTTGAACGGCGTGACCACACCGATCGTCGTTCCACACGGCAATCGTCCCGGCTGCTGGAGTTGCGCGATCAGGCTGAGCACAACATCGATCTCTTCGCGGTTGTACCAAGAACTCTGAGCTCCGCGCTGCGCGATTCCGGCGACATCGCGCCATACGACCGGCGCCTGGTCGGTGCCATTCTGCTTGCGCACATCGGTCAGCACCGTCAGTTGACCGCGGTAGAACAGGTCGTTGGCGACCCCAGCGATGTCGGGATGGCACCGAAAGTGTTCGTCCAACAGCAGGCTCTCGCCGAACGACTGTTCCGCCGCCTCGAACGCGGAATGTCGCAGATACGACATCCGCCGCCGTTCGAGCCACGCGGCTGAAATCTGTGCGGTCGCCGCCGCGGCGATCTCGCCTCTGCCGTCCAGGGTGGTGATATGTGTCAGCTGCATCGGGTCACCGATGATCAACGCCCGCTTCGCCCGGAACAGCAACGGCAGGACCGCAGCGATGGAGCACTGCGACGCCTCGTCGATCACGACCAGATCGAACAACGCGGCGTCGAGCGGAAAGGCACGCGCCGATTGTGCCGTCACCGCCCATGCTGCAGCTCCGGCCAGCGCCGCACGTTTTGCCGGCCAATCGGGACCGGACTGGTGCCGCAACAGCGCGTCGATCTGTCGCCGCCCGCGCACGGCGTTGGACCGCACCACGGCATCGAGCAGTTCCGTCGAGGCTGTCTGCAGTGTGTCCGTCGAGTGGGTGAACCGTGCGAAGAGCTCGGCATCGCTGGGCCGGGCGGACTCCGAAGCATGGAGTCGGCGCCAGGTGAGCTCGGCTGCGGCCAGTTCGCTCAGCAGCTCGCACTGACGCTCAACTGTTTCCGGACTTTCGGCCAGCCCGAGCCGACGGACCAGTCGTCGACACCTCCAACCTGCGATCAGGGAGAACCGCCGTACCGCGACAGCTTTGCGGATGAGCGCGGCAGGATCGATGCGCTCGAACAGCAGGGCAATCTGTTCGACACGCAGGCCGAGTTTCGCGGCAACCGCTTCCCGGACGTCCGCGACGTCGAGCAATGTCACCTCGACTCCCGCAAGGTCGGCGAGCTCGCGGCGCTGACGGTCGAGCTCGGCGGTGGCGGCATCGACCATGAC
>NZ_JBHWZY010000396.1:0-6223 GCF_042727815.1 Nocardia sp. NPDC060220 | reverse complement strand
GGCCCTTGGAGGGGATGCCCATCGCGGCGTTGGAGTCCCACAGGTTGATCGCCTGGGGGTTGCCGGTCGACTCGCGCATGATGTTGCGGTGGATGCCCTCGTAGCTGCCGGGGATGCCCTTGGCGGCCATGATGTCGAGCGCTTCGGTGATCCAGCCGTGCAGGTTGTCCTCGTAGGACTTCACCTCGGGCATCGGGGCCGGGGCGGCCTCGGGAGCCGGGGCGGCCTCCGGTGCCGGGGCGGGAGCGGCCTGCGGCGCGGGCGCCGGGATGGCCTGGATGGCGGGGGCGGCGCCGACGGCGGGGATGTTCTCCGCCTGCTCGACGACCATGGCGGCACGCTCGGGAACGCTGTCGTCGGCGAACGAGACGGCGGAGGACGCGGCTACGGCGACCAGGCCGACCGCGGCGACTGCCACGGTGAACGCCTCACGGCGCGAGCGACGGCCGATAACGGTGCTGAGCTTGTCTTTGTTGAGCATGGCTTTTCTGTTCCTTCATCTCTGTCTGGCGACGCAGGCCCTGCATCAGGGCGCGATGGATCGCGCAGCGCGCACGGGAGTACACGCCGGTCAGGCGATGCGTTGTTTCTGTCTGTATGGGAAGGTGCGACACTGTCGGGGGACGAACGCTCGATGGCAGTTCATCGCTGGCGCCGCACGGTGCTCCACAGCTGGCTGCGGGGAGACCACGCGCTGTTCGGTGCTATCGGAGGTTGGATACTTCCGGGCTAACCAAACCGCAGGTCCGTTTGTGACCTGATGACAGAATGGTCACGACGGGTTAACGCAAGGTGAACGAAACCTGAACGGCAAACGCTGCCGATCTTGGTTCATTGCCGGGCAGTTGCAGAATCGTTATCTATGCAGGAGGTTTGCGACTCTGATCTGCGTGGCGGCCGTCACAGAAAAAGTTTGCCCGAATCAGGTTTTGCGGGGGTTTGCGCAGCTAGAGGGAGTCCGAATCGGGCTCTGAGCGCTAGCACGCCGGATTGTCCATGGCAGTCCGATAACGAGATCGTGACCATTGCCCGGCAACTGCGGCTACCACCTCTCGCAGACCGGCCATGCGGGGCTCGTCCGTCTCGCTCGAACGCCATACGATGCCGAAAGTGCAGTCGGCAAGTGCGTCGACCGGCACGAAGCGCAGGTCGGGGCGTGGGTACAACTGTGCGGCAGAGGCGGGGACGAAGGCGACCGCGCCGGTCAGTGCGACGGTCGCCAGCATCGACTCGAACGTCGTGCCCATGGCCGTGGCATAGCGAACGGCTCGGCCGTCGGGCCGCGGGTCGGCGGCCCAGTACGCACGTCCCTCCGGGAACGACTCGGGCACCATCGTGACGACCGCGTGGTGTGCGAGATCGGCCAGGCGCAGCGACTCTCGTCGCGCCAGCGGATCCGTCGCGGCCAGGCACGCGACCCGGCGCTCGACCACGAGTGGAACGACGTGCAGATGCGACGGAACAGGCACATGGACGAACGCCGCATGGATTTCACCGCGCTCCAGCGCGGCCAGCTGCTCGGTGAACGTGTCGATCACCTGCACACGAGGGCCCAGTTCCGGAAAACGTGTCGATATTCCATCGATGATCTGGCGGGTCGGGCCGAGTGCCGTAAAACTCTCGCACACCCCGATCCGCAATATTCTCGCCTCTGTCGAGGCGTGATTCGCCATTTCTCTCAACTGCTCCGAGGAATCCACTATCGAACGAGCCAGCGGTAGCAATTTCAGCGCGATAGGAGTGAGTTCTACCCGTCTGCTGGTTCGATCGAAGAGCCGAACTCCCAATCGTTGCTCCAGTGCCCGGATTTGCTGGCTGAGTGCGGGCTGAGTCAGGTACACGCGGCGCGCTGCCCGGCCGAAATGCAGCTCCTCGGCGAGAACCAGCAGCAGGCGGAGTTGGTGGGGTGTGGGGTCGTCGCCCTGCAAGCTCGAGCCTGTCCCATCCATAACCCACACTCTATCGATGACGGCGAGATCCTGATAGTTACACCGTTGTGAGGCATCGCCCGGGCTGGCAAGGTTTATTTCGCTGCCGCTACGGATTGACCAGCAGGAATAGGAATCATGCGACAAAGTCTCGCCGCACTCGTATTGTGCGTCTTCGGTATTACGACCGGTGAATTCGTGATCGCGGGAATCCTTCCCGATGTCGCGGCTGAATTCGGCGTCTCTATTTCGGCGGCCGGGCTTCTGGTGACCGCTTATGCCGTCGGGATGATCTTCGGTGGGCCGGTCGTCACCGCGCTCACTGCGCGCTACTCGCGCAAACCGTTGATCAGCGTGCTGCTCTTGATCGCGGTGGCAGGCAACGTCGCCTCCGCGCTGGCGCCCTCCTATGAGTTCCTCTTCGTTGCCCGCGTTGTCACCGCGCTGGTCACCTCCACGTTCTTCGCGAACGCGATCGTCATCGCGACCGCGACCTCGCCGCCGGACAAGCAGGCGTCCACGGTCTCGAAGCTGGTCTTCGGGATGAACATCGCAATGGTGCTGGGCGCACCGATCGGGACGCTGCTGGGCAATCGGTTCGATTGGCGTACACCGTTTTTCGCGATTGCGGTGGTATGCGCTCTCGGCTTGGTGCTCGTTCTGCGCTCGGTCCCGGAGGTGGCGAACTCCGGCGGGTCGGCGTGGTCGGAATTGCGGGTGTTCGGCGATCGCGACGTTCAGCTGGCCATTGCCGTCACGGCGATCGGCAGTGCGGGCGTGCTGATGGTGTTCGTCTATTTCGCGCCGTTGCTGACCGAGGTCGCGACGTTCGCCTCCAGCGCTGTGGCGGTGATGCTCCTCGTCTACGGCCTCGGCGCCACGGTGGGCAACGTCGTCGGCGGCAGACTGTCCGACCGCTCACCGAAACGTGCGCAGCTCGGTCTGCTCGTGTTGCTGGCCTGTGCGTTGCTGCTGATGTGGGCGGTGAGCGGCCAGACCGTGCTCATCGGCGTGATGGTGTTCCTGGTGGGTGCACTCGGCTTCTCGGTGATCCCGGGAATGCAGGCCCGTGTCCTGAACACCGCGAGGCGGGCCCCCACGCTCGCTATCGCGGTCAACGCCTCGGCGTACCAGCTCGCCGCGGCCTTCGCGGGCTGGTTCGGCGGGCACGCGATCGACTCTGCCGGACTGCGCGTCGTGTACCTGGTCGCCGCCGCTGTCACTGTCCTCGGTATCGCTGTCAGTGCTGCCGCATGGCACCGTGACACTGCCGAGAGCAAGCGCGTCGCTCCAGTGGCCAACTCTGCCCCTCGTGAGCGAGATCACTGAACGGTGACGGCCTATCCGGCGGCCGAAACGAACGAAGCCCCTGACCATGGGACCTGGTCAGGGGCTTCGTTGTGGTGCGCCATCAGGGACTTGAACCCCGAACCCGCTGATTAAGAGTCAGCTGCTCTGCCAATTGAGCTAATGGCGCATGTCTTTGTTCTTTGCCCCGTCTCCGGTGCGGAACAAACATTAGCAGGCCGTGGGGCGGAAAGTGAAATCGGGCGCTGACCAGCAACAATGCGGCACATCTGGCGTTGTTAACGCCGACGACCTCCGGACCTATCTAACGATTGTGACTTGGTCGTGTCGCGGGGGCTTTCCCGTTGGAACCGGCCGGGTCAGCTGGCAGAATGGGCGAGACGTCGAGTTCGTAACGCCCCCCGCCAACACGGATGGCTCTAGCGATTCGGGTCGGTGGGATCTGCGGCGCACTGTAATCGCGTCGGTACGGAAACGGGGTTGACATGGGTAAGAAGCGGGGGCGACCTCGGTCGCTACGGACGATCGTTCCGATGGTGCTGTTGGCGGTGTTCGCGCTCGGCGCGTCGGCCTGCTCGGCCGCCGAGGGCACCGGGGTGGAGGTGGCGATCGATCGCAACCCCCTCGCCGAGCTCATCAAGCCGAAGCTCGTCTCGACCATCAAGGACGGGCAGGTCGGCGTCTCGCCCGGCATGCCGATGGCCTTCCAGGTCGAGGACGGCAAGTTCACCGACGTCACACTGACCAACCAGCAGGGCGCCGCGGTAGCGGGTCAGCTGGCCGCGGACGGGCGCTCCTGGTCGACCGCCGAGGTGCTCGGCTACGGCAAGACCTACAAGCTCACGGCCTCGGCCATCGGGCTCGGTGGCGCGAACTCCTCGACGCTGAGCTTCACCACCAGCTCGCCGAAGAGTCAGACCAAGCCGTACCTGCTGCCCGGCGAGGGCGAAGTGGTGGGCATCGGTCAGCCGGTCGCGATCCAGTTCGACGAGAACATCCCCGATCGCCGTGCCGCCCAAGAGGCCATCAAGATCACCACCGAGCCCGCCGTCGAGGGTGCCTTCTACTGGGTGAACAATCGCGAAGTGCGGTGGCGCCCAGAGCACTACTGGACACCGGGCACCAAGGTGACCATCGATGTGAACGTCTACGGCAAGGACCTGGGCAAGGGTCTGTACGGCCAGGACAACATCCATTCGTTCTTCACCATCGGTGACGCGGTGGTCTTCACCGCCGACGACAACACCAAGCAGGTGGTGGTGGAGAAGAACGGTCAGGTGATCATGACCATGCCCACCTCGATGGGTAAGGACAGCACGCCCACCGACAACGGCGTCTACATCGTCAGCGACCGGCACGAGAAGATCATCATGGACTCCTCGACCTACGGTGTGGCGGTGAACTCGTCCGACGGGTACCGCACGCCGGTCGACTACGCGACGCGAATCTCCTACAGCGGCATCTTCTTCCACTCGGCACCGTGGTCGGTGGGGCAGCAGGGCTACTCCAACTCCAGTCACGGCTGCCTGAACCTGAGTCCGGCGAACGCGCGCTGGGTGTACGAGAACGCCAAGCGTGGTGACATCACCGTCATCAAGAACACGGTCGGCGGCACCCTGTCCGGTGTCGACGGGCTGGGTGACTGGAACATCGCGTGGCCGGAATGGAAGGCGGGCAACGCCGACGCTCCGTAGGCGCGCGACAGACGAAAAACGAAGGGGCACCGGATTTTCCGGTGCCCCTTCGTTGTGTCTGTGGACCGCTCAGAGCGGGGTGGGAAGTTCGCTGCAGTCCATCATCGCCTCGCCCGCGACCGCGAGCGCGCTACCGAAGGCCCCGCACAGAATGCGGCCGCCGAACAGCAGGCGGTCGAGGTTGGGCAGGCCGGCCGAGCCGGTACCGGAGGACCCGGTGGTTTCGACGCCGGTGGTGGAGCCGCTCTGCGCCGAACCGGATTCGGGCTGATCGCTCGGCAGACCGAAGTCGCCGATGGGGGTCTCCGCCGTGAAGTCGGTGAGGGGCAGGCCGGGCGAGGCCGTGGCGGTCCCGGCGACGGGGCCGAGCACGGTGACGGCCGCGAGGACGGCGACGACGGTGGAACGCTTCATCAAGGGGTCTTTCCGGTCGAGCGCTGACGCGATGGCGAGATCTGCCCCACATCTGGGCAGCGGTCCAAAGTGTAGCGGTCAAACGTGATGTTCGTCATGGTGGTGCGAGTTATCCGGCGGCGGCCAGGCCCGGTTCGTCGCGATGGATCTCGGACGCGACGCTCAGCTGGTCGACGACCACCCTGCGCGCGCCGCAGTGGCAGCGTTGGTAGGCCACGACGCCCTCGCTGGTCCGGTGGCGTGACTCGATCTGCCAGGTGTGTGCGGGGTGGCTGTTCATGGTTCGAGTCTGATGTAATGGCATTGTGCATTACAACCATTACGGGCGTGAGCCGGTGCTGCTGGGCGTCGACCTGCTCAACGATCCGTGTTCGAACGCCGCGGAGTTGGCGCGACGCTGCGCGGCGGCGGGCTTGGTGCTGTCCACGCCGGCGTCCGACGGCGATCTGGCGTCGGTAACGGCCTTCCTGGGGCGCTGGCGGGGCGTGGTGGAGTGCGCGGACCGCGCCGAACGTGCGGCCCGGCTCAATGTGCTGCTGGCCGAGTACGCCTCCGCGCCCCGCTTGACCGACCATGTGGGCGACGGCTGGCATCTGCATTTCCGTGACCCGGGGGTGGCGACGGACCGCCAGATCGCGGCGCTGATCACCGTCGGCACCGCATTGCACCTCACCGGGCTGGGGATGGACCGTCTCGGCGTCTGCGCGGCGGACGGGTGCTCACAGGTGTACGCCGACACCTCGCGCAACGGCAGGCAGCGTTTCTGTAGCCCGGCGTGTGCGAACCGGTCGGCCGTTCGACGGCACCGGGCGAGCCGCGCCGAAAGCGGTGCCGCCCGAGTCGGTCTGTAGCCGCGGGGTGCCGAGACAGCAAAGAAGG
>NZ_JBHWZY010000395.1:0-6243 GCF_042727815.1 Nocardia sp. NPDC060220 | reverse complement strand
CACAGAACCCTGGTCCGCCCGATCGACCGGAACAACCCTCGAACGGCGAGCCCGAGAGATCGCCGTGGACCCCGCCCGACTCCGGCGCGGGCTGGACCCCGCCGGACCCGGGTTCGGCACCGTCCGATCCGAATGCCGGTGCGACGCCATCGGACCCGGTGTTCGGCGGGGGCGGGCATCCCGTCGGCCAACCGCAACCCGGCCGGATGTCACGGCAGGAACCCGGCGTCACCCAGCCACGTCCACCCACTGTCGGTGAGGCGCGCGCCAGGGACAAGGCCCGCAGGCAGGCCGAAGAGGCCGAGCGGGCAGCGGTCGCGGCGGCCGAGGAGAAGCGGCGCAACCGTAAACGCGTGATGATCGGCGGTGTCGCCATCGTGGGCGTCGCCGCGCTGGTCGGTGGCGGTTACCTCGCCTACCGGGCGATCACCGCACCCGACCAGGTCACGGCCTCGTGCGTGCAGATCGACCAGAACGGGCAGGAAGTCGTTGTCCCCGACGACAACTGCGGCGACGGCAAGACCAATTTCCGCAGTGAGGGCTCCGGCGGTCACGGCGCCGGACTGCTGATTCTGGGCTGGCCGCAGTACCGCTACCACTACGGCGGCACACCGACGATCGGCAAGCCACCCACGGGCGGCACCTCGGTGAAACCGCGCAATGCCCAGATCACGACCAAGAGCGGCACCACGGTGCAACGCGGCGGACTCGGCAGCAAGTCGACCGGGGGGAGTGGGTCGTAGATGCGGCGCACCAAGAGCACACCACGCCAGGACTGGCAGCAGATCGTCGAGAAGCAGGGCCTCGTCTACGGCGCGCCGGGGCGCGATGCCAGCGGTCAGCCGCGCCCGTACTGGGACGAGTCGGTGCACTACGAGTTCTCGATGGACGAGATCCTCGCGCTGGAAGCCGATGTGGAACTGCTGCAATCGATGTGTCTGCACGCGGTCGAGCACGTGGTCCTCACCGAGCGCTTCGCCGATTTCGGTCTGCCGGAATGGACGTGGGGCCCGATCGCCGAATCATGGCGTCGCAGTGACCCTTACGTGTACGGCCGCTTCGACCTGCGCTACGACGCGCGCCGCCCGGCCAAGCTGCTGGAATACAACGCCGACACCCCCACCTCGCTGCTCGAGGCCGCGATCATCCAGTGGCACTGGTTGCAGCAGGTGTATCCCGGTGGCGACCAATGGAATTCGCTGCACGAGAAACTGGTGGAGCGCTGGACCGAACTGCGCGGCGTGCTGCCCGGTACCGAACTGCACTTCACCTGGTCGGGCGCCGACGCGACCGGCGAGGACAACGTCACCACCGCCTACATGCAGGAGACGGCGGCCGAAGCCGGGTTCGACACGGTCGCGCTGCCGATCGAGGAAGTCGGTTTCGATACCGAGCTGAACCGGTTCGTCGATCTGGCCGTGGCGCCGATCGAGGCGATCTTCAAGCTGTACCCGTGGGAGTGGATCCTCGACGACGACTTCGGCAAGCGCGTGGTCGGCAGCCTGCCCGCGACCGCGTGGATCGAACCGCTGTGGACCACATTGCTGAGCAACAAGGCGATCCTGGCGATCCTGTGGGAGATGTATCCCGGTCATCCCAATCTGTTGCCCGCCTACCTGGACAACCCGCACGAGCTCACCGAATACATTCGCAAACCCAAGCTCGGCCGCGAGGGCGCGAACATGACCATCGTCGGCCCCGGCATGGAGACCGCGACCGGCGGCGTCTACGGCGCCGAGGGTTTCGTCTACCAATTGCTCGACCCGCTACCGGAATTCGACGGGATGCGCCCGGTGCTCGGCGCCTGGGTCGTGGGTGACACCGCGGCGGGGCTGGGCATTCGGGAGACCGCCGGCCTGATCACCGATGACGGCGCCGCGTTCGTGCCGCACCGCATCGTCGACTGACACCTGACCTCACAACATTGTTCGAAAGGACCACGATGACCGCCCTCGCCCTGGAATCGGGTTATTGGAGTGCGCTCGGTGAAGGCGTCGGCGCCATCATCCTGTACTGCCTGATCGGCCTCGCCCTCATGCTGATCGGCTTCTTCGCCATCGACCTGACCACGCCCGGCAAGCTGCGCGACCTGGTGGTGGCGGGTAAGCCGAACGCGATCATCGTCTCGGCGGCCGGGATGATCAGCATGGCGTTCATCGTCGTGTTCGCGGTGCTGGCCACCGGCGGCAGCGGCAAGCTGTCGGAAGGTCTGATCGCGGCGATCATCTACGGCCTGGTCGGCATCATCGCGCAGGTGATCTCGGTACGGGTGATCGAGAAGGTCACCGGCATCGACATCGGCCGCACGCTGCACGCCGAGACCTACACCCCCGAGGTTCTCGTCGTCGCCGCCGCGCACTTCGCGCTGGGTCTCGTGGTGGCCTTCGCCATTCTCTGAACGAGGGTGATCGGTTGACATCGCACTGTGGAGGGTGGACGCTGGAAACCAGCACTCCACCGTGGATGTGACCGAGAGGACGTCGGCATGGATATCACCCCGGGTACGCGCGCGTCCGACGCCGAACGCAACGCGATCGTCGCCCAGCTGGGCACACATCTGGCCGACGGCAGGCTCGACCTGGGCGAATACGATCTGCGCGTGGCCAAGGTCTACGCGACCACCACGCGCGACGAACTCGCCGTCGTCCTGTCCGACCTGCCCGCGCTGACGAAACAGCAGCAAGCGGACGTACCGGTCGAACGCAAGCCCGGTACACGGTTCCCGATCTGGCAGCGCATCGAGGCGGGCAGCTGGCTCGGCGTCAGCGTGATCGTGCTGGTCATCTGGGGTCTGATCTCCTTGACCGCGGGCGAGCTCACCTACTTCTGGCCGATGTGGGTGATCGGCCCGTGGGGCGCGGTCCTGGTCTTCCGCGTGATCACCGGCTGGGAAGCGACTCCCGGCACCCAGACCCACTTGCGTCAACTTCAGAAGCAGATGAAGCACATCAATCCGCACTGACCGCAAACTTGCCGCTACGTCCGCTAGGCTTTCGCGAGCACATGGGTAACTCGTCGGGAACCGGCTGCCCGAGTCACCCCCATCACCGCTGGCCGCGTGCGATGCCTGCACGCACCTAGGTCTGGCCTGATTCGCGGAGAGGCGGACGAGTTCTCTTGCATTTGAAGAGCTTGACGTTGAAGGGGTTCAAGTCCTTCGCGTCTGCGACCACTTTGCGCTTCGAACCGGGCATCACCTGCGTAGTCGGGCCGAACGGGTCCGGCAAATCCAATGTCGTGGACGCGCTGTCCTGGGTGATGGGCGAGCAGGGTGCCAAAGCGTTGCGGGGCGGGAAGATGCAGGACGTCATCTTCGCCGGGACCGTCGGGCGGGCTCCGCTCGGGCGCGCCGAGGTGACACTGACCATCGACAACTCCGACGGCGCACTGCCCATCGACTACGCCGAGGTGTCGATCACCCGGCGGATGTTCCGCGACGGCGCGGGCGAGTACGAGATCAACGGCAGCACGTGCCGGCTGATGGATGTGCAGGAACTGCTGTCGGACTCCGGTATCGGGCGCGAGATGCACGTCATCGTGGGTCAGGGCAGGCTGTCGGCGATCCTGGAATCGCGGCCGGAGGATCGGCGCGCGTTCGTCGAAGAGGCCGCGGGCGTGCTCAAGCACCGCAGGCGCAAGGAGAAGGCGGTCCGCAAGCTCGACGCGATGCAGGCCAACCTCGCCCGGCTCACCGACCTCACCACCGAACTGCGCCGCCAGCTCAAGCCGCTCAGCCGCCAGGCCGAGGTCGCCCGCCGCGCGCAGACCGTGCAGGCCGACCTGCGCGATGCCCGGTTGCGACTGGCCGCCGACGACCTGGTCACCCGCCGCGGCGAGCTGGAATCCCAGCTCAGCAAAGAGGCCTACGCCCGCGAACAGCAGATCAACGTGCAGACCGAACTCGACGCCGCCAACGCCGCACTGGCGCAGCAGGAGTTCCAGCTGGCGCGGCTGAGTCCCAGCGCCGAGGCCGCCGCGCAGACCTGGTTCCAGCTCTCGGCGCTGACCGAACGGGTCAACGCCACCATCCGCATCGCCAGCGACCGGGCCCGGCACCTGCACACCGAGGCGCCGGCCGGCACCGGACGCGACCCGGACCAGCTCGAGGCCGAGGCCGACCGGATCGAAGCCGAAGAGGCCGAACTGCGGTACGCGGTGGAGATGGCCACCGAGACCCTCGAAGCCGCCCGCGAAGCCCTCGCCGAGCGGGAACACGCCGCCAAGGCGGCCGAGCAGGCGCACCTGGCGGCCGTGCGCGCGATCGCCGACCGGCGGGAGGGCTTGGCCCGGCTGTCCGGCCAGGTCGACACCTTGCGCACCCGCGCCCAGTCCGTGGACGCCGAGATCGCGCGCCTGTCCGTGGCCATCGCCGACGCCCGGCACCGCGGTGAGACCGCGCAGGTCGAATACGACTCGGTGCAGGACGAACTCGGCGAACTCGACGCGGGCGAGAAGGGCCTGGACGCCCAGCACGAACACGCCGTCGCCGCCCAGGAACTGGCCGACGAGCGCGTGCGGGAACTGCGGGAACTCGACCGGGAGGCGAGCAAGCTGGTCGCCCGGCTCGGTGCCCGCATCGAAGCGCTCGGCATGAACCTGGCCCGCAAGGACGGCGCGGCCTGGCTGCTCGAACACGGCGTGGGCGGGCTCGGCGGACGGCTGTCGGGCCTGCTACGCGTGCAGTCCGGGTTCGAGGCCGCTGTGGCCGCACTGCTCGGTCCGCTCGCCGATGCCATCACCGCCGATACCGCGACCACCGCCGACTCGGCGGTGCGGGAATTGCGCAGCGGTGACGGTGGCCGGGTGGCGTTCGTCTTCGCCACCGACGGGGTGATATCGGCCGAGCGTTCCGCGTTGCCCGCCGGTGCGCAGTGGCTCGCCGACGTGCTCGAAGGCGACGAGCAGGTGCGACCCGCGCTGGCCGCGCTCACCGCCGACGTGGTGGTCGTCGACGATCTGGCGACCGCCACCGAGCTCGTCACCCTGCGCCCGGAACTGCGGGTGGTCACCCGTGACGGGGATCTGGCCGGTGCGGGCTGGATCGTCGGCGGTTCGGAACGGATGCCCAGCCAGCTCGAGGTCCAGGCCGATATCGACACCGCCACCGCCGAATTGGCGGCCGCGCAACGGCGGGCCGAGGAGCTGGAGGCCGCGCTGGCCGGCGCGCTGGCCGAACAGACCGACCGCAAGGACGCCGCCGACCACGCGCTGATGGCGCTGCACGAATCCGATCAGGCACTGCTGGCGATCTACGACCGGCTCGCCCGGGTCGGGCAGAACGCTCGCGCGGCACAGACCGAAGGCGAGCGGCTGGCCACCCAGCGCGCGGAAGCCGAAGCGGCGCGGGAGAAGTCGCTCGCCTCGCTCGCCGAACTCGAGGACCGGCTGCGGCACGCCGAGATCGAACACGACGGCAGCGACGACAGTTACGGCGCCGCGAGCACCGAGACCGCGGGCTATGCCCGTGAGGAAGCCGCCGCCGCGCTCGCCGAGGCCCGGACCATGGAGGTCGAGGCCCGGCTGTCGGTGCGTACTTCGGAGGAGCGCGCGGAATCTGTTCGCGGCAAAGCGGATTCGCTGCGCCGGGCGGCCCGTGGGGAGCGGGAGGCCAGGGCTCGCGCCGAACGCGCGCAGGCCGCTCGGCGCCAGGCTGCCGCGGTCGCCGCGGCCGTCGCCGCATCGGGTACCGAGATCAAGAACGAACTCGAGCAGGTCGTGGCCGCCGCCGCGGCACGGCGTGACGAATTGGTCCGTCGCCGTGGCGAATGCGCGGCCGCGCTGGAACAGGTGAAGGAACGCGCCCGTGCGCTGAACACCCAGCTGACCCAGCTCACCGACGCCGTGCACCGCGACGAAGTCGCCAAAGCCCAAGCGGCACTGCGCATCGAACAGCTGGAGACGACGATCTCCGAACAATTCGGCATCGCGCTCGCCGACCTCGTCGCCGAATACGGGCCGGAGGTGCCGTTGCCGCCCTCGGCGCTGGAGCTGCACGAGTACGAGGAGGCCAAGGAGCGCGGCGAGCAGGTCAGCGCACCGCAGCCGATGCCCTACGATCGGCCGACCCAGGAGCGCCGCGCCAAACGCGCCGAGAAGGACCTCGCTACCCTCGGCAAGGTGAATCCCCTTGCGCTGGAGGAGTTCGCGGCCTTGGAGGAGCGCTATACCTTTCTGGCCACCCAGCTGGAGGACGTCAAGAACGCGCGCAAGGACCTGCTCGACGTGGTCGCCGAAGTCGACGCC